>NZ_RZQP01000055.1:0-23274 GCF_003998165.1 Mesorhizobium sp. M7A.F.Ca.US.007.01.2.1
GGATTGCTGGCACCGCGCCCGCCAATACGGTCTCGACCGCAAGCAGTTCGGCAAGCCGCTGGCCGGCACGCAACTCTACCAGAAGAAGCTTGCCGACATGCAGACCGAAATTGCGTTGGGATTGCAGGCGTCCTTGCGCGTCGGGCGGCTGCTGGATGAAGGTAAGATGGCGCCGGAAATGATCTCGATCGTCAAGCGCAACAATTGCGGCAAGGCGCTGGACATCGCCCGCCAGGCCCGCGACATGCATGGCGGCAACGGCATCCAGATCGGCTACCACGTCATGCGCCACGCGCAGAACCTGGAGACGGTCAACACCTATGAAGGCACGCATGACGTGCATGCGCTGATCCTGGGAAGGGCGCAGACGGGGTTGCAGGCATTTTTCTGAGCCGGTAACCGTTGCTTAAATTAGGTGCACCGCAACATCTCTGCTTGGAGAATGGCCGCCAGATGTGTCAGGGTTCAGCGAAATCGTTTGAAACGCTGAATTCCGGGGCCCCATGGCAATTCTGGCAGCCGTCTACCACCTGACCCATTACAAATACGACCGGCCGGTGGTTCTCGGGCCCCAGATCATCCGGCTGCAGCCGGCGCCGCATTCCCGTACCAAGGTGCTGAGCCATTCGCTCAAGGTCGAGCCGGCGAACCACTTCGTCAATCTGCAGCAGGATCCTTACGGCAATTTCCTCGCCCGCTTCGTCTTTCCGGAGCCGGTGACGGAGTTGAAGATCGAGGTTGACCTCGTCGCCGACATGACGGTCTACAATCCGTTCGATTTCTTCGTCGAGCCGTCGGCCGAGGCGTTTCCGTTCGAGTATCCGGAAGAGATACGCGACGATCTCGCCATCTATCGCACTCCGGAGCCGGCGGGACCGCTGCTGTCGGCGCTGCTGAAGACCATCGATCGCAGCGCTGCCAACACCGTCAATTTCCTGGTCGATCTCAACGCGCGGCTGCAGCGCGAGATCGCCTATATCGTGCGCATGGAAACCGGTGTGTTCTCGCCGGAAGAGACCTTGGCCGCGAAAAAGGGATCGTGCCGGGATTCGAGCTGGCTGCTGGTGCAGATCCTGCGCAATCTCGGCATCGCGGCGCGCTTCGTTTCCGGCTATCTGGTCCAGTTGAAGCCCGATCTGGTGGCGCTGGACGGTCCAGCCGGAACCGCCGTCGACTTCACCGATCTGCATGCGTGGTGCGAGGTCTATCTTCCCGGCGCCGGCTGGATCGGCTTCGATCCGACCTCGGGCCTGCTCACCGGCGAGAGCCATGTGCCGCTGGCCGCCACGCCGCATTTCCGCAACGCGGCCCCGATTTCCGGCATGGCGAGCTTCGCCAATGTCGAATTCGGCTTCGAGATGCGGGTCGACCGCATCGCCGAACATCCGCGCATCACCAAGCCATTTTCGGACGAAAGCTGGCAGGCGCTCGACGCTCTGGGCAACAAGGTCGATAAAGCACTTGCCGCCGGCGACGTGCGGCTCACCATGGGCGGCGAGCCGACTTTCGTGTCGATCGACGATTTCGAGTCGGCCGAATGGAACACCGCCGCCGTCGGTCCCACCAAGCGCGAAAAGGCCGACGAACTGATCCGTAAACTGCGCGAGCGCTTTGCGCTGGGCGGCTTTCTCCATTACGGCCAGGGCAAATGGTATCCGGGCGAAAGCCTGCCGCGCTGGACCTTTTCGCTCTACTGGCGTGCCGACGGCCAGCCGGTGTGGAGCGATCCGTCGCTGATCGCACGCGAAAAGAGCGAGGCCGACATCGGCCCGAAGCAGGCCGAAAGCCTGCTCACCGCGATTGCCGGCGAACTCGGCATCGACAAAGCCATGGTCAGCGAAGCCTATGAGGATCCGGCCGAATGGCTGCTCAAGGAAGGCAAGCTGCCCGACAATGTCGATCCGTCCAACTCTAGGCTGGAGGATCCGGAAGAACGCAGCCGCATGGCGAAAGTGTTCGAACGCGGGCTGACCAAACCGTCCGGCTATGTGCTCCCCGTCCAGCGCTGGAACAGCCAGGCATCGGATCCGCGCTGGCGTTCGGAAAAATGGAAGACGCGGCGTGGCCGGCTGTTCCTGGTGCCAGGCGATTCACCGGTCGGCTACCGGCTGCCGCTCGGCACGTTGCCCTATGTGCCGCCGGAGCAATTCCCTTATATCGTGCCGGTCGATCCGTCACTGCCACGCGGCCCGCTGCCCGCGCGTGAAGCCATACTGGCCGGACCGGCTCCAGCCGAACTGGAAGGCGCCGACGAGATGGCGCGCCGCCAGCAGGCGGCATCGTTCACCGCTGCGACCGGCCAGCAGGAGCGGGTCGAGCAGGAGATCACCGAGATCGGCGGCGCGGTGCGCACCGCACTTTCGGTCGAACCGCGTGATGGGCGGCTTTGCGTGTTCATGCCGCCGGTCGAGGCGCTGGAAGACTATCTCGAACTGGTCGCGGCGGCCGAGAACGCGGCGAAGGCGATAGGCCTTCCCGTGCACATCGAAGGCTATGGCCCGCCGCACGATCCGCGCCTCAACGTCATCCGCGTCGCGCCTGACCCAGGCGTCATCGAGGTCAACATCCATCCTGCATCCAACTGGCAGGATTGCGTGGCGACGACGACGGCGATCTACGAGGAGGCGCGGCAGACACGGCTTGGCGCAGACAAGTTCATGATCGATGGCCGCCACACCGGCACCGGCGGCGGCAACCATGTCGTGGTCGGCGGTGCGACACCCAATGACAGCCCGTTCCTGCGAAGGCCGGACCTGCTGAAGAGCCTGGTGCTGCAATGGCAGCGCCATCCGTCGCTGTCCTACCTGTTCTCCGGCCTGTTCATCGGGCCGACCAGCCAGGCGCCACGCTTCGACGAAGCGCGTCACGACTCGCTCTACGAGCTTGAGATCGCTATGGCGCAGGTGCCGCATCCAGACCAGGGCAACGCACCCTTGCCATGGCTGGTCGACCGGCTGTTCCGCAATTTGTTGACCGACGTCACCGGGAATACGCATCGTTCGGAAATCTGCATCGACAAGCTGTTCTCGCCCGACGGACCGACCGGCCGGCTGGGGCTGGTCGAATTCCGCGGCTTCGAGATGCCGCCCAATGCGCGCATGAGCCTCGCGCAGCAACTTTTGGTCCGCGCCATCATTGCCCGTGCCTGGAAGAGCCCGCTCGACGGCCGTTTCGTGCGTTGGGGCACATCGCTGCATGACCGCTTCATGCTGCCGCATCATGTCTGGGCCGATTTCCTCGACGTGCTCGACGACCTCAAGCTCAACGGTTTTGAGTTCCGTCCCGAATGGTTCGACGCCCAGCTCGAATTCCGCTTCCCGTTCTGCGGCGAGGTTCAGCATGCCGGCATCAAGCTGGAACTGCGCCAGGCGCTGGAGCCGTGGCATGTGATGGGCGAGCAAGGCGCGATCGGCGGCACCGTGCGCTTCGTCGATTCCTCGGTCGAACGGCTGCAGGTCAAGACCGAAGGGCTGAACCCGGAGCGCCACGCAGTCGTCTGCAACGGCCGCATCGTGCCGATGAAGGTCACTGAGAATCGCGAAGTGGCGGTGGCAGGCGTGCGCTTCAAGGCCTGGCAGCCGGCATCGGGCCTGCATCCGGCGCTGCCCGTCAACACGCCGCTGGTCTTCGACATCTATGACCGATGGTCGGGCCGTGCGGTCGGCGGCTGCGTCTACCACGTCGCCCATCCCGGCGGGCGCAATTACGACACCTTTCCGGTCAATGGCAACGAGGCGGAAGCTCGGCGGCTCGCCCGCTTCGAACCGCGTGGCCATACGCCATCCGCCTATGTGATCCGTGAAGAACAACCGGCGGAAGATTTCCCGATGACCCTTGACCTTCGGCGGCCGGCAAGACTCTGATCAGCAATGGCAAAGGGGAATCACAAGAGGGGACGCGGCAAGCCGCAGACCCACAGCCTGCTGGAGCACTACCAGCCCATAGACGGCGTCGTCGACGAGATGGTCGATGCATCGGGCAATCCTCGCCCGGCCTGGAAGCATTTTGTCGAGGCGCTCGAGGAACTCGGTGCTGAAAAGCTCGGCCAGCGCTTTGCCCGCGCCGACCAGTATCTGCGCGATGCCGGCGTTTATTACCGCGTCTATGACAAGGCCGGCGCCAATGAACGCGAATGGCCGCTGGCGCATGTCCCGGTTCTCATCGAAGAGAGCGAGTGGGCGGCGATCAGCGCCGGCCTCGTGCAGCGCGCCGAACTGTTCGAGGAAACCATCGCCGATATATACGGGCCGAACCGGCTGGTCGAAAAAGGCATCCTGCCGGCGGGATTGATCGCCGCCAGCCCCGAATATTTGCGGCCTGTCCTCGGCACCAAGCCGGCCGGCGGCCACTTCCTGCATTTCTGCGCCTTCGAGCTCGGCCGTGGACCTGACGGCCAGTGGTGGGTGCTTGGCGATCGCACGCAGGCGCCGTCCGGCGCCGGCTTCGCACTGGAAAACCGCGTCGCCACCACACGCGCGCTGTCCGACATCTATGGCGAGATGCATGTGCACCGCCTTGCCGGCTTTTTCCGCCGTTTTCGCGACGCGCTGATCGGCATGGCCAAGGAGACCGACGGCCGCGTCGCCATCCTCACGCCGGGGCCGCTCAACGAAACCTATTACGAACACGCCTACATCGCCCGCTATCTTGGCATCATGCTGCTCGAAGGCGAGGATTTGACCGTTTCAGGCGGCCGGCTCATGGTACGCACGGTTTCCGGCCTGATGCCGATCAGCGTGTTGTGGCGGCGGCTCGATGCCGCCTTCGCCGATCCGCTCGAACTGCGCCCGGATTCGCAGATCGGCACGCCGGGCCTGGTCGAGGCGATCCGCCAGGGCGCGGTTGCTACCGTCAATGCGCTTGGCTCCGGCCTGATGGAGACGCGTGCGCTGCTCGCCTTCCTGCCCAAGATTTCACGGGCCTTGCGGGGCGAGGAATTGCTGCTGCCAAGCGTCGCGACATGGTGGTGCGGGCAAGCAACCGAACGCGCGCATGTGCTGGCCAACATCGATCGCATGGTGATCGGCCCGGCGCTATCGACGAGACTTGCCTTCGAGGATGACGATTCAACGAAGCTCGGTTCGGCGCTGTCGGCCGGAGAGCGGGCGGAGCTGGTGGCGCGCATCGAACGCGATGGCGGCGATTTTGTCGGCCAGGAAGCGGTGACGCTTTCGACGACGCCCGTCTATGTCGGCGGGTGGCTGGAGCCGCGGCCAGCGAGCCTGCGCGTCTACCTGGCGCGAACGCCGGAGGGCTGGACGGTGATGCCGGGCGGTTTTGCCCGCATCGGCCTGTCGCTCGACCCGACGGCGATCGCCATGCAGCGTGGCGGCCAGGCGGCGGATGTCTGGGTTGTCAGCGACAAACCGGTGGAGCGCGAGACGCTGCTGCCGCAGGAAGGCGACAGTTTCAGCCGCACCAGGCCCGGCAGCCTGCCCAGTCGCGCGGCGGAGAACCTGACCTGGCTCGGCCGCTACATCGAGCGCTCGGAAGACACGGTGCGCATCCTGCGCGCCTACCATGTGCGGCTCGCCGAAACGTCCGACCCGGACATGCCGCTGCTCGCCGACATCAGGGATTATCTCGAACCTTTCGGCATCGACGTCGAGACGGCGATCCCGTCAGGGCTGATCGGCACGCTGGATAGCGCGGTCTACAGCGCCGGGCAGATTCGCGACCGCTTCTCGCCCGACGGCTGGCTGGCGCTGAAGGACCTGTCGAAAACCATCCATCAGTTCGCAACGACGGTCGCGCCCGGCGACGACGCGACCCGGGCGATGACAGTCATCCTGCGTAAGCTCGCCGGCTTTTCCGGCCTGCTGCACGAGAACATGTACCGCTTCGCCGGTTGGCGCTTCCTCGAGATCGGCCGCCGGCTGGAGCGCGGCATCCAGATCTCCCGCACGCTGTCGCGGCTGACCAGCGCCAAGGCGCCGGACGGCGCGCTCGACATGATGCTGGAGATCGGCGACAGCGTGATGACCCATCGCCGCCAATATCCGGTGCAGGCCGGCCGGCGCACGGTGATCGACCTGCTGGCGCTCGATCCGCTTAACCCGCGCTCCATCCTGTTCCAGCTCGAAAGGCTGAAGGCCGAAATCGGCCTGTTGCCGTCGCTCGGCGGGGAGGGGCAAATGTCGCCGGCGGCGAAGGAAATCCTGCAGCTCAACACCCAGATCGCCATCAAGGAGCCTTCGGATATGACGGCAAAGGCGCTGGACGAGCTCGCCCACGAAATCGGCGGCCTCTACAACAGCCTCGCCAAAGCCTATTTCGGATAAATCATGCTCTACGATATCAGGCTTCATCTCCACTATGATTACGCTTCCGCTGCCGGCGGCGGTCGTCATCAGGTGCGCGTGCTGCCGTCGACGATATCAGGCGTGCAGCGCGTCATCGCCGCATCACTGTCCTTTGCGCCGGCGCCCAACGAGCGTTCCGACTTTTCCGATTTCTTCGGCAACAACGTCACCTCGATCGCCTTTCGCGACGCGCATGATGCGCTCGACATCAGGATGAGCGCCCGCGTGTCGGTGTCTCGGCCCGAGCCCGGGCTCGACGTGTCGCCCGATATCGCCCGGCTCAGGCAGGAGCTCGCCGCGGTGCGGTCTCTGGCACCTGATGCACCGCACCATTTCCTGACGGCCAGCACCCATGCCGGCATCGACGATGCGATCACTGCCTACGCACGCAGCAGCATCGCCGGTTCCGCCGCCAGCACGGCCATGAACCTGTGCCATCGCATTCATCGTGATTTCACCTATGACGGCGAGGCGACGACGGTGCGGACCCGGGCCAGCGATGCCTTCAGGCTGAAGCGCGGTGTCTGCCAGGACTTTTCGCATATCATGATCGCCGGCCTGCGCGGGCTCGGCATTCCCGCTGGCTATGTCAGCGGCTTCCTGCGCACCATCCCGCCGAAGGGCAAGCCCCGGCTGGAAGGCGCCGATGCCATGCATGCCTGGGTCAAGGTCTGGTGCGGGCGCGACGCAGGCTGGCAGGAATTCGATCCGACCAACGGCATGCGGGCCAGCAACGACCATATCACCGTCGGCTACGGCCGCGACTATTCGGACGTGGCGCCGATCGTCGGCGTGCTCAAGACCACGGGGGGACAGGTCGGCGAGCAGGCTGTCGACGTCATTCCGGTTGTGCTCGAGAAAGCCTGAAGGCAGGCTCGACACCGTTTTCGGACGGCGCGTGGAACCAGCGGTCGGCCAGTGGCTTATCTACGGAATTCGCGTGGAGCCGACATGTTGCAGAAATCCGGAATGTCGCCCGGCCGACCGGCTGGCGAGGACGCTGTATCGCCAGATGGCGTGTTCAAAAACGGGGCACAAAGCTCGGCCGATCATGCGTCGCTTAGTTATGTCAGCGATGCCGAGCCTGGTATCCGGCGGCTGAAGACAGGCAAGGGGTTTTCCTACAAGGGACCGGACGGACGGACGGTTTCGGACGCCACCAAAGCCCGCATCGAGGCGATCGTCATTCCGCCGGCCTGGACGGATGTGTGGATTTCGCCCGACGCGGACGGCCATATCCAGGCAACCGGCAGGGACCAGCGGGGACGCAAGCAATATCGTTATCATCCGCAATGGGCCGAAGAGCGCGATGGTGCCAAATATTCGAGCCTTGTCGCTTTCGCCGAGAGCCTGCCGGACCTGCGGCACAGGGTCGATAGCGATCTGCGCCGTCGTGGCTTGCCGTTCGAGCGTGTCGTCGCCGCGGTCGTCTGGCTGCTCGACAACACGATGATCCGCGTCGGCAATGCCGCCTACGCCCGCGACAACAAGAGTTTCGGGCTGACCACGTTGCGCGACCGGCATGTCGATATTGTCGGTTCAAGCCTGCGCTTTGCCTTCAAGGGCAAGTCGGGCAAGGAGTGGAAGCTGAAGCTGGCCGACCGCCGTATCGCCAGGATTGTGCGTGGCGCGCAGGACCTGCCAGGCCAGAAGCTGTTCCAGTATCTCGATGAGGACGGCGACAGGCGGCCGGTCCGCTCCGAGGACGTCAACCGCTATATCCGTGAGGCGGTCGGTGACGCCTTCAGTTCGAAGCATTTCCGCACCTGGGGCGGCACCATTCACGCCGCGTCGCTGTTTGCGCAAACGGAACTGCCGCAAAGCCAGGCGCAGCGAAACAGGGCGATGAACAGCGTCATCGACAAGGTTGCCGAACGGCTGGGCAATACGCGTGCCGTCTGCCGCAAATGCTATATCCATCCGCGGGTCTTCGAAGCGTGGTCCGAGGGACGGTTGCTGGATGAAATGGCGCAGGCCAACAAGCGCAAACGGGCGATTGCCGGTCTCGATGACGAGGAAGCTCTCGTGCTGCGATGGCTGAAACTGGGAGAAAGCTGACCGACGCGGCCGACGGTGGCCAAATCCGTCACATCTGGATTTTTTTATCGACGTCATGTCGGGATCGGTCTTACTGTTTCGTCCTTTGACAGAGAAAAGGACCAGCCATGCTCTACGCAATCCTCTGCTATGCCTCCGAAGATGTCGTCTGCTCCTGGAGCAAGGCACAGGACGACGAGGTCATGGCCAATCTCCTCGACGTTCAGGACAAGTACGCCAAGGCTGGTCGGCTCGGCCCGGTGGCACGGCTTCTGCCGACCACGGCCGCGACGACGTTGAGGAAGGTCAAAGGCGAATCGGTCGTCATCGACGGGCCGTTCGCCGAGACCAAGGAACAGTTTCTCGGCTTCTACACGCTCGAATGCGCCGATCTCGACGAGGCGGTGGAGTTCGCCCGCGAACTTTCCGAGGTCAACCCGAGCGGCGGCTCCTATGAAATCCGGCCGGTTTCGGTCTTCAACCCAACAACGGTTTCCGCATGACCGAAATGGCCTGGATCAGCTCCGCGATCAGCGCCGCCCGCCCGCAGGCGATGGGCGCGCTGCTGCGTTATTTCCGCGATCTCGATACGGCGGAGGAAGCTTTCCAGGACGCGTGCCTCAGGGCGTTGAAGAACTGGCCGCAGAACGGGCCGCCGCGCGACCCGGCGGCCTGGCTGATCTTCGTCGGCCGCAACAGCGGCATCGATGCGGTGCGCAAGCGCGCCAAGCAGGCGCCGATGCCGGATGAAGACCAGGTTTCCGATCTGGAAGACGCCGAGAGCGATATCGCCGAGCGGCTGGACGGGGCGCACTACCGCGACGACATATTGCGGCTGCTGTTCATCTGCTGCCATCCCGATCTGCCGGCAACGCAGCAGATCGCGGTGGCGCTGCGCATCGTCTCCGGTCTCACCGTCAAGCAGATCGCGCGCGCCTTCCTGGTTGGCGAAAGCGCCATGGAGCAGCGCATCACTCGCGCCAAGGCGCGCATTGCGGACGCCGGCGTGCCGTTCGAGACGCCTGGCGCGGTCGAGCGCTCGGAACGGCTCGCCGCCGTCGCCGCCATGGTCTACCTGGTCTTCAACGAGGGCTATTCGACCAACAGCGGCGAGGCGCCGGCCCGCGCGCCGCTGTGCGAGGAGGCGATCCGGCTGGCACGGCTGTTGCTGCGGCTGTTCCAGACGGAGCCGGAGATCATGGGGCTGACGGCGCTGTTGCTTCTGCAGCATGCGCGCGCACCGGCCCGTTTCGACGAGAGCGGCGAGATCGTGCTGCTCGAAGACCAGGATCGCAGCCTGTGGAGCCGCAAGATGATCGATGAGGGGCTGGCACTGGTCGACAAGGCGCTGCGCCATCGCAAGCCCGGCCCTTACCAGGTGCAGGCGGCGATTGCCGCGCTGCATGCGCGGGCCGAAAAGGCCGAGGATACGGACTGGAACGAGATCGACCTGCTCTACCGCTTGCTGGAGCAGATGCAGCCGTCGCCGGTGGTCACGCTCAACCGGGCCGTCGCGGTCTCGAAGGTGCGTGGACCGGGGGAGGCGCTGGCCATGATCGAGCCGCTGGAAGAACGGCTTTCCGGCTATTTCCACTTTTTCGGGCTCAAGGGGGGCCTCTTGATGCAGCTCGACCGGGGCGACGAGGCGCGCGTCGCCTTCGACCGCGCCATAGCGCTTGCGAACACGGCGGCAGAGGCTGCCCATATCCGCATGCATATCGACCGGTTGATCAAGGACGGTGCGGTGCGCCCGCCGGCGAAAAAGGCAAACTGAGCGTCACCTCCCCATCTGGCTCAATCGTGTAGTTTGGGCTTGGACCATGCCGGGGTGGCGATTTTCCCCTGAAACGAGTAATGCCACGCCATGACTGCGCCTGAAGTGCCTTTCGGCACACGGGCGACACGGCGAAGGCTTAACCCAGCGCCATATGATGGCGACGGGATCTGAAAGGGACAAGAATGACGATAGGCAAGGAAACGACCGAACTGCTGGCGAAACTGGGCGTGGCCAAGGAAGCGCTCGTCGGCGGCGACCTGATCGTGCGCAGCCCGGTGACGGGCGAGCAGATCGCGGCGCTGAAGACGATCTCGCCGGCTGACGCGGCCAAGGTGATCGATGCCGCGCACAAGGCCTTCCAGGCCTGGCGCATGGTGCCGGGCCCGCGGCGTGGCGAACTGGTGCGGCTGCTCGGCGAGGAACTGCGCGCGCACAAGGCCGAGCTTGGCCGGCTGGTGTCGATCGAGGTCGGCAAGATCCCGTCCGAGGGGCTCGGCGAAGTGCAGGAGATGATCGACATCTGCGATTTCGCCGTAGGCCTCTCCCGGCAATTGTACGGCCTGACCATCGCCACCGAGCGCCCGGGCCATCGGATGATGGAAACCTGGCATCCGCTCGGCGTCGTCGGCGTCATTTCCGCCTTCAATTTCCCGGTCGCGGTGTGGTCCTGGAATGCCGCCCTGGCGCTGGTCTGCGGCGACGCGGTGGTGTGGAAGCCGTCGGAAAAGACGCCGCTGACCGCACTTGCCTGCGAGGCCATCTTCAAGCGTGCGGTCAAGCGCTTCGGCGCGGACGCACCTGATGGCCTGGCGCCGGTGCTGATCGGCGACCGCGCCGTCGGCGAGATCCTGGTCGATCACCCCAAAGTGCCGTTGGTTTCGGCGACCGGCTCGACCCGCATGGGCCGCGACGTCGGCCCGCGGCTGGCCAAGCGCTTTGCCCGCGCAGTGCTCGAACTCGGTGGCAACAATGCCGGCATCGTCTGCCCGAGCGCCGATCTCGACATGGCGCTGCGCGCGATTGCCTTTGGAGCGATGGGCACGGCCGGCCAGCGCTGCACGACGCTGCGGCGCCTGTTCGTGCATGACAGCGTCTACGACGCCCTGGTTCCGCGCCTCAAGAAGGCTTACGAGAGTGTGTCTGTCGGCAATCCGCTGGAGACCTCCTCGCTGGTCGGGCCACTGATCGACAAGGCGGCATACGAGGCCATGCAGAAGGCGCTGAAGGAAGCCGCCGCCCATGGCGGCAAGGTGACCGGCGGCACGCGGGTCGAGAACGGGCACCCGGATGCCTATTACGTGCACCCGGCGCTGGTCGAGATGCCCAAGCAGGTGGCCCCTGTCACGGAAGAGACCTTCGCGCCGATCCTCTATGTGATGAAATATTCGGATTTCGACGCCGTGCTCGACGAGCACAATGCCGTGGGCGCAGGCCTGTCGTCGTCGATCTTCACCCGCGACCTGCAGGAATCCGAGCGTTTCCTGGGTGTCGACGGATCGGATTGCGGCATTGCCAATGTCAACATCGGTACGTCGGGCGCCGAGATCGGCGGTGCCTTTGGCGGCGAAAAGGAAACCGGCGGCGGCCGCGAGAGCGGCTCCGACGCATGGAAGGCCTATATGCGGCGCGCCACCAACACGGTGAACTATTCCAAGGCGCTGCCGCTCGCCCAGGGCGTGTCGTTCGACATCGACTGAGAACTTCGGGATTTTGATCGCCCGCATTGAAAGGCATCCCCGTTACGGGGATGCCGCACCGATCAGCTTCCAGCCGGCGGAAAACAGGCATTGAAAGCGGTGTCGACGATGGCCAGTTTGGCCGCCTGGACTGTCATGTATTCCTGGTAGAATGTATTCGACACCCACATCACCGAATGGCCGCGCTGGCCGAGCCAGCCGATGCTGCCGAGATTCTCGGCAGCGCGCAGCTTGCGGGCCAGATGGGTCCGCGAGAGCTTGAGCCATTTGGCGAAATCTCCGATCGAAACCACGCTGGTCGGAATCTGGTCCAGGCCGGCGTGATCGGGGTCGATGCCCGACATCAGCCAGTCCATGACGATGCCGCCATTGTTGAGCCAGATGAACAGCGAAAAGGTCTGGTTGGGTTCGCGCACCGGCTTGGAGGCAAGCAGGCCGTCCGCCACCAGAGGCTGCAGCCCGGCAACCATCTCGGGGTGTTCGAGGAACCTGGCCAAGCGGTCAGCGCCGTCGAGGCGATCCAGCGTCCGCAGATGGGCAAGGACCCAGCCGGTAAAGGTCTGCACGGTTGCCGCCGTCGGCTGCAAAGGGTGCGTACGGCCGTCGCCACCCGACACATACTCGGCGATGTGGTAGTGCAGCATCTCCTTGATGAAAGCGTCCGCCGTGTTGCGGCTGGCGACCGCATGCTGGTGCACGAACTCGATGAACCGCGATACCGTCAGTTCCTTGCGGCGGTCGTGCGGATCGCGCCTGAAATGCATGGCGAGGCCGACATGACCCATTAGCCAACGCTGCTGCGTGGCGAAAATGGAAGCCAGGCGAGGGCTCTCCTCATAGATTCGGATCAGCGCCAGGGACTGTTCCTGAACGTAGCGATGCAACGCCGGATGGCCGGCAATATCTTCCAATTTCAGCGCCATCCTCCTGGTGTTCCGGTTCAACTCCAAAAGCCGAGTTGCGCTCCACATTTTTCAGCCTTCCACGGCTGTGTCCAGAGGCACCAAATGCGAAGAGCAAGCCCAACCCGAACACGGGTCGGGCAACGACCGGTCCATGGTGGGATCGGCTAGCCGATTGCCATGCCCTGGGAAGCGCGCCGGTGATCTGCGGCTTGACGAGGATGGTGGAGAGTGAGTTACCGGGCCAAGCGCAATCGCGACAAGATCAGCCAGGTAATCCAGCTGCGCGAACCGCGCCGCGCGTCAGTCGTCTGCAAGGCGTTTCCAACTGGTCCATGGCGGCATCTCTCGCCCCCCAATACGCGACCAACCGGCCGGCTTTCGCCGGCTGGTTGGTACGGATCGGGATCAGCCGCAGACGCGAACCTCTTCGATCACCCTGTGGTGGTGGCGCCAGTGCTTGACCAGTTCGATATGGCAGCGATGATGCCTGTGGTGGCGGCGATATTCGCCGTACCGGTATTCGCCATCGTCATACTGAACGTTCCGGTCGCCATCATACTGATTGTCGTAATAGCGATCCCGGTGGTGACGGCGAATAACGATCCCACTGTCGGAATCGTCGTCCGGCAAATATCGATCGTCGTCGGACTGGATGGTCACGCTTGCCGCTCGCGTCGGCGCAGTGATCGCCGCTGTCGCGGCCAATGCCAACAGGGAAGCCAGAATCAACTTCTTCATCTCGTCCTCCTACACGTTCAAGACATGGTAACTCGCGGAAGAACTGGGCGTTCCGACTAATTTTACACTCTTTGCGACGCGGGAGACATCAAGGCGTTATCGTCCACCCGCTCCAGGCGCACGAAAGCTGTCAGCGGCAGGTGGTCGGAGGCAACGCGTGAAAGCGGCGTGTCATGCGCGTCGATGGCGGCAATCATGCCATGCCGGTTGGCCATGATCCGGTCGAGCGCCAGCAGCGGCAGGTTCGACGGGAAGGTGGGGACCGCCGGCGGCTGCGGGCCGAACGTCGCATGCAGCGTGTTGAGAGCGGAGCGGTTGCCAAGCCGCCATTCGTTGAGGTCGCCGAGCAGCAGGGTCGGTCTTTCGTCCGGGCTGTTCATCAGGTCGAGCACGACGCGCGCCTGCTGGGAGCGGGAGCGGCGCAGCAGGCCAAGATGGGCGGCGATGATGCGCAGCGTCCGGCTTCCATCGAGGTCGATCTCCGCCACCACCGCGCCGCGCGGCTCCAGCCCCGGAAGCTTGATCTGGTGCACGTCGCGAACGACGCCCTTCTTGAACAGCAAGACGTTGCCATGCCAGCCATGGCCCTTGCCGGTAGCGGAAATCGGCACCGGAACCAGTCCGGTTTCCCGTTCGAGCCGGGGCAGGTCGAGAAGACCATCACGGTCGCCGAAGCGGTTGTCGGCTTCCTGCAGGGCAATGACATCCGGATCGATTTCGCGGATGACGCGGATGGTCCGGTCCGGATCGAACTTCCTGTCGACGCCGATGCATTTGTGGACATTGTAGGAGGCAACCAGCGTGCCGGTGGTGGCTGTCGTCTTGAGTGCGGCGGCGTTAGCTTTCTGCATCCGGCGGTCACGAAGGGACAGAAGCATGCTTGCCGGGAGGCTGCGTCCAATTCTGTGCATCTGTGCTGCTCGTTCTCGCTGGCTTCAATTCAGAAGCCGGATACAGTCAAAATAGGCAATTTCGGCGTATGTTCCATGACAGACGAGTTCCTCAAGCGCGCCTCCGCCTTAGAGATAGGGTGAACCGAGCCACAATGCCCGGTCGAACAGCCTGATAAGGAACGGCCGGGCTCGCAAGGCTTCCAGCGTTACCGGCACGGCGGAGGCAATCGCCGACCCGATCCGCGCCTCGATCTCGCTGGCAAAGCCGGCATCGAGCACCTCCAAGTCGATCTCGAAATTGAGCCGCAGCGATCGGGCGTCAAGATTGGAAGATCCGACATAGGCCCACGCGCCGTCGATCGAAAGCAGCTTCGAATGGTCGAATGGTCCCTCGGTTCGCCAGACACGGCAATAGTGTTTGAGCACCTGATCGAACTGCGCCATCATCGCGCGGTCGACGAGGAAGAGATTGTTCACCGCCGGCACCACGATGTCGATTTCGACCCCGCGCCTGCCGGCGGTGATCAGGGCGCTGATCAGTTCCCGATCCGGCAGGAAATAGGGCGACATCACGCGTATGGACTTGCGGGCGACCGAGAACGCACCGATCAGCAGCTTGTGGTTGGTCTCGTTGCTGGCATCCGGGCCGGAAGCGACTGCCCGCACCATCATCGGTGCGCCTGGCGATGGCGACAGCGGGGCAATGCGCCAGGCGTCGCCCTTCAGCGCCTCGTTGGTGGCGAAGCGCCAGTCTTCGGCGGCGACCGAAAAGAGGTCGGCGACGATCGGGCCGGTCACCCGGAAATGTGTGTCCCTGGCGCTGTTGGAGCCGGCGAATTCGGCGGAGAAGCCTTTTCGGATGTTCATGCCGCCGGTGAAGGCGGCGATGCCGTCCACCACCAGGATCTTCCGGTGGGTCCTCAGATTGGCGTAGGGCAGGCGCAGGCCCATGACGATGTTGCCGTTGAAGACGTCGGCGGGGATGTTGGCCTCGCGCAAATGCCCCAGGATGCTCGGCACCGAGTAGCGGGCGCCGACGGCATCGATCAGCACGCGGACGGTGACGCCGCGCCGGACGGCGCCGGCCAGCGCCTCGACGAAGAGCAGGCCGACGGCGTCATTGTCGAAAATATAGGTCTCGAGCAGGACGCTGCGCTCGGCGCCGTCGATCGCCGCGCACATGGCGGCATAGGCCTCGTCGCCGGTCTCCAGCACATCGATTGCGTTTCCAGGGTTGAGCGCGCGCCGCGCCACCCTGTCGCCGAGTGTCCGCAAGCCCGTGAACCGTTGCCCGTATCGCTCGACGATCAGGGCCTCTTCGACAGCGACGTCGCGCTCATGCTTGGCGGACACCACGCCGTCGGCAAACGGGCGCTGGGCGGTGATCGTGGCACGGCGGATGCGATTGATGCCGGCGACGGCGTAGATCAGCACGCCGAGGATCGGGGACAGCACCATCACGCCGACCCAGCCGGTGGCGGCGCGCACATCTTCCTTGGTCATGACGGCATGGACGATGCCGACCGTCGCCATCACCACGGAGATGATCGCCAGAATTTGCGGCCAGTGAGTCGCCAGGGTCGCCAACATGCCGAGACTATCCAGCGAGCGGTTGCAGAAGGCAATGCGGCCGGTCCTGCCGCGCATTCGCCGGATGGTGGCATGCGGCCCTGGCCGAAGGTTTCGACCAGCCGCAGAGATTGATGGGTAGAAGCTTCCCGACGGACCCTGTTCAGAAGGACAAACCTGACCTAGCGGAAGCATAGAGCCTGGCATCATCCTGTTCTGCTCAGAGCCTCCGAAGCCTCTTATGCTTTGGTGCGACCTCTATTGTATATCAGGATGAATGAACTTAATGATATGAACACTTTGATTGATGGCGAGGGGGGCGCCTAACGATGAAATTCAACTTCGATGAACCTCCCGGCGATGACGTAGTTGCCGACACGTCGGCAGAATGCCAACGCCAATTGCTGCCTCTCGTCCGCGAGATCGTCCAGGCGGCCGTCGCTGCCGGATGGAGCGAGGAGGACGTTCTTCTGGGGTTTGTCGAACTTGCATGGGATTTGTATGAGAATCGTCGCGACGATCTGCAATGACCGGTAGCCAATCTGGTAGCTCTGCATTGCTGGCTGTGTCGCGGCTTTTGCGTCGGCAGCTTTTCGCGATAGGAATTTTTTCTTGACACGGTGATCTCAGCTAAGGTATATATTCGTGCATGGTGCTGATTTGCGCCAGTGACCCGCCGAGCAGGCGGGTTTTTCGTTTGATGCTCCGTCAGCCAATGCGCCGAAGGGTCCAAAGGGACCTGTTGACCCGTAGTCGCGACCTAAAGGCCTGGGTTCCTCGCCCCGAGGGGCTTTTATCCCGAACAAAATTTTTTGTTTGCGTACGGATGTTATTCACTATCCGCAGCATGTGCGTTACGTTGGATCCGGGTCGGGCTAAGGGGGATTTCAGGCGGCAGACAAGCGGCTGAGGCCAGGCAATGGAAAATGCGGACGATGCTCGGGAAAGCGGCAATTCCCAGGGCGTCAATCGAGAACGGACAGCTCGATATGTCCTGGACATAATTCCTGAAAGCGCAGGCCCCTGGAGGGCCACCGCGGCGCGGAGTGTCATAGACTCAGCCCGCGATCCCGTCTCGCAGACATTCCCGGCCAAAGAGCATTCCACTGGAATTGCGCTGCGGCCCGCACGCCGATCGAGAGCCTTGCTCGGCAGCGACCGGATCACGCGGTACGATACGCCGACCGGATGTCGCGTCGTCAATCCGGCGGGTGTGGACAGCAAGCCGGCCTGGTCCCTGACCCGGGAGAACGCCGTCGTTTCCATCGCTCCCGAAGCGCTGGCGCAATTGGCCGTGCATGAATGCGATCTCGCCGAACTCGATCCGCCTGCTTTCGGCACGGTCGACCCGGCCGATCTGCTGCGCACCCACCCAGGCCGCAACAGGCGCCTTGCGGCGTTTTCCAGAATACATCTTGCTGCAAATCCGCCCCAAGCTCCGCAGGAATCGTCTGGAATGTCATGCAGTCCGCGCGTTGTACGCCGTCCGGCCGGAACGCTCTCATGAATGGGGTTGGCGATGCCGGTCGGCTTCGATCAATCACGAATTGTTTTTCAGGGGAACGCGGAAGGAAGCCTAGGGTTGAACCTCATCCGGGACGAATCAGGAGGCCAAGAAATGCCGGGTGAGGATGGTGTCCCCGGACCGGTTTCCGGACCCAATTCGCGACAACCGACGCTCAACGCAAAAGGCGGGCTTTCCGTCCGCGCCGCGAGCCGCGTGCGGCAATTCCTGGACGAGAACTTTACGCGCAAGCTGGCGCTTGCCGAGATGGCTGCGGTTTGCGGTCTTTCACCCTATCATTTTGTGCGGGCTTTCTCGAGGACGTTCGGGATGCCGCCGCATCAGTACGTCCTCGGTCTGCGGCTGGATTTCGCTGAAAGGTTGCTTGCCGACAGCGGCATGACGATCGCCGACATCGCTCACTCCAGCGGATTTTCGAGCCAGAGCCATTTTACCACCGTGATGAAGAAATACCGGCAGATGACGCCGCTGCAGGCGCGGATGGGAAAGCTTAGCGCCAAGTTTAGATGAGACGGCGCTTAGGGAGTTGCTTTATTACTTGATTCTAAAGCATTGGCAGGGGTAACGAGCCGTTAACCTATGCCGGTTTGCTCGCCTCTTTTCTCACAAGACAGCAATATCGTGAAATACCGCACGCAGGAATCATGTCTTCCTGCGATGGAGCGGAATTGTCAGACATTTCGTGCCGGCCAGCGGAGAGGGACCATGACCGACAACCAGATTTCGAACGGCCAGATTTCGAGCGGTTCGTTTGTTCGGCGTCGCACAGCGCATTTCGCGGGGCAGTGGATCGCGGGGGCCGATCATGGTTCGCGCTCGGTTCGCCGCCGCCTGATGGCCGTGCTGCGCATGGCGCATCGTGCGCTTGGTATGGGGCGCAGGCGTCTGGGGCTGGGAACGCTGGGGGTCGGCGGCAGCGTGCGTTCGGCCTTGGCCTCCTCCGTCAGCCTGGCGAGCATCGTCGGCGGCCTGGCGGCGATCGCCGCGCTCAGCCTCGCCACGCCGGCCCAGGCACAATACCAGGCCGGCGGCGGGTCCGCGACAGGCGGCAACGCCGTCGCCATCGGTAACGGTGCCACGACGAATGGCAACAACGCCGTAGCGTTGGGCACCTCCAACAGTGCAACGGGCGACGCTTCGATCGCCATCGGCTATTCGATGAGTGTCAATGGCCTGAACGCCATCGGCATAGGTGTCTTTGCAAGCGCGACCGGCATTAACGCGCTCGCTGTGGGCGGAAACGCCCATGCTAACGCCGGCGGGGCAAGCGCCTTTGGCGTCAACAGCACCGCAAATGGGGCGAACGCGACTGCCATCGGCTCCACGGCTACTGCTGGCGCCGCCGCGACGGCCGTTGGCGTATCGAGCCAAGCGACCGGCGGCAATTCCGTCGCTGTCGGCAGCGTGAGCCAGGCTTCGGGGAACAGTTCGACCGCCCTCGGCACGGGAACCGTCGCCAACAGCTTTGGTACCGCGGTTGGATCGACCAGCCAAGCAACCGGCGGCAACGCGACCGCAATGGGAGCGGGTAGTAACGCAAGCGGCGGCAATTCGATAGCGCTGGGAGTGGTCAGCCAGGCAACCGGCGGCAATTCTCTCGCCGCCGGGAACGGCGCCAACGCCAGCGGAGTCTCGGGCGTCGCCGTCGGCAACGCTGCTAGGGCGACCGGCAACAGCTCAACGGCACTCGGGGTGCAAGCGCTGGCGATCGGCGACAGCACGGTTGCTGTCGGTCAGGGCGCCGGCGCCGGGTCAACCACCGGAAATGCCAGCTCGGTCGCGGTGGGCGTCGCGGCAGGCACGCTCGTCAGCGGCGGACAGAATACCGCTGTCGGCGGCGGCGTCCCAAGCGTCTTGAGAGGCGCCGGCTCCGGCGTCACGGGGCAGCGCAATGTCGCCCTCGGCACTGGTGACGGCGCCGTTGCCTATGACGCAACGCTCTCCGCCTCCGCGGGCAATCTGGTCACCGGCAACGACAACATCGCGATCGGAACCAATGCCGGTATTGGTGTCGCCGTCAGCAACACCGCGTCGATCGGCCACAACGCTCAAGCCAGCCAGACCAACGCCGCCGCCATTGGCACGGGATCCATCGCCAGCGGCGTGAATTCCATCTATCTGGGCGCACGCTCCGCTGCCGGAACGGGGGCTCTCGCTCAGAGCGCGATCGCTATCGGCGTGGACGTGACGGCAAACGTGGCTGATGCCACGGCGATCGGCCGTACAAGCGTGGCATCGGCCCAGTTCGCCGTCGCAATCGGGGTAAATTCCCGTGCGACGGGGATAAGCTCGTCAACACTCGGCCCCAACGCACTCGCCTCAGGCAATTTCGCATTGGCTTTCGGCAATGCCGCTCTGTCGAGTGGAATCGGCTCGGTCGCGATTGGGTCGGGTGCCCAGGGCACGGATGTTGGCGCCGTGGCGCTCGGCAATGGCTCCCGTGCGACCCTCGCGCGCGCAACGGCGCTGGGCGTTAGCGCATCGGCGAGTGGCGCGAGCGCCCTGGCGATGGGCGATACCGCAAACGCGAGTGCCCAGAACGCGATCGCCGCCGGAACGAACGCGGTCGCAAACTCCGCCGATGCCGTCGCCATCGGCACCAGGGCGAATGCAAGCGGCGGCAAGGCCGTCGCCATCGGCGCCGACAACGTCGCTTATGGCGACGGCGCCGTCTCTATCGGCGATCCCAGCTATGCCAGCGGTACCGGCGCCTTCACCGGCGGCGCCAACAACATCGCCAACAGCGATGGCACGGCAACCGCCACCGCGGCCAATATGGCCAACGGCGCTGTCGCCATCGGCAACAGCAACAAGGCGATCGGGCAAGGCTCGGTGGCGCTGGGCAACGGCTCGACGGCGGGCGCAGCCGGCCTCGCCGGGAACGTCGCACTGGGCGATGGCGCGACAGCGGCGGCAAGCTCCGGCGATGTCGCGCTTGGTTCGGGCTCGGTCACCACTACGGCGGTCGGCACGGCCAGCGGTGTGGTCAACGGAACGACCTACGCCTTCCAGGGCACCAATCCGACCTCGACGGTCAGCATCGGTGCACCCGGCGCCGAACGCACCATCACCAACGTCGCTGCTGGGCGGATCAGTTCAACATCGACCGACGCGATCAATGGCTCGCAGCTCGCCGCCACCAACCAGGCGGTGGACGCCATCGGCGCCGTCGTCAACAATCTCAACGTCGGCGGCGGCATCAAATATTTCCACGCCAACTCGACGGCGGCGGACTCCTCGGCCACTGGTACGGACTCGGTCGCCATCGGACCCGTCGCGACCGCGACGGGGACAAACGCCATCGCGGCCGGCGTCAATTCGAGCGCCTCCGACGCCAACGCCTCGGCCATCGGCAGTGGCGCCGTCGCGTCGGCGCTCGACGCAACGGCACTGGGGTACATCTCCAAGGCCTCGGGCCAATACAGCACCGCCATTGGCGCAAACGCCACCGCCACAGCCACGTCCAGCACGGCGATCGGCCAGAACTCGCTTGCGGCTGGCGTTCAGGCGACTGCTGTTGGTGTAGGCGCCAGTGCCGTCGCCCAGAACGCGCTCGCGCTGGGCGCCGGCTCTGCTGCTGGCAATGCGGGCGACGTGGCGCTCGGCTCAGGCAGTGTCACCGACGTCGCCGTCGGCACGCCCAGCACCGTGATCAATGGCACCACCTACGCCTTCCAGGGCACCAACCCGACCTCGACGGTCAGCGTCGGCGCGGTCGGCGCCGAACGCACCATCACCAACGTCGCCGCCGGACGGATCAGTTCGACGTCGACCGATGCCATCAACGGTTCGCAGCTCGCCGCCACCAACCAGGCCGTCGACGCCATCGGCACCACGCTCAGCACCATCGGCGGTTCCGTCACCAATCTCGGCAACACGTTCAACAACATCGCCGGCGACACCTCGACGGCCTATACCGATGCCAACGGCATAGGCATCCGCTACGCCCGCACCAACGAGGCCGGGCTGGCGCAGACCGATTCCTTCGCCCAAGGCGTCGGGTCCACAGCGGTCGGTTACAATGCGACCGCGACCGGCATCAGCGCGCTGTCGCTCGGCCGCGACAGCAAGGCCAGCATCGACGGCAGCGTGGCGCTGGGCTCGGGTTCGATCTCCGATCGCGCGATCGCTCCGGCCACCGGCCAGATCGCGGCCGGTCCGTCCAACTTCATCCAGTACAACACGAGCGACAAGACGCTGCTCGGCGCCGTTTCGGTCGGCGATGTCAACTCCTACCGGCAGATCACCAACGTGGCCGACGGCACGCAGGACCAAGACGCAGTGACGGTGCGCCAGCTCGCCGGCGCCATCGCTGCCGTATCGGTTACCTCGACGAAATACTTCCACGCCAATTCGGCGGCGGGCGACTCGCTCGCGGTCGGCGCGGAATCGGTCGCGGTCGGCCCGACGACTGTCGTCAACGGCGACAATGGCATCGGCATCGGCAATGGCGCCATCGTCGACCTGACAGCGCCCGGCGGAACGGCCATCGGCCAGAACGCCCATGTGTTGCTGGCCGACGGCCTGGCGCTCGGCACCAATTCGCTGGCGTCCGGTGTCCAGTCGGTGGCGCTCGGCGCCGGCGCCCAGAGCACCTTCATCAACAGCGTGGCGCTCGGTGCGCAATCCATCACCACGGTCGGCGCGCAGGCCGGCTACACGGCCTTCGCGCTCGCCGGTCCGCAGACCTCGGTCGGCGAGGTGTCGATCGGCGCCGCCGGGGCCGAACGCAAGCTGACCAATGTCGCAGCGGGTTCGGCCGATACCGACGGCGTCAACGTCTCGCAGTTGCGCGGCGTGACGAAAAACGTCACCGACCTGTTCGGCGGCGTTACCACGATCAATCCCGACGGCTCGATCACCGGCCCGACCTACACTATCCAGGGCAACAACTACTCGACCGTCTATGACGGCCTGACGGCCGTCGACAATGCCCTGACCACCATCAGCAATGGCGGCGGCATCAAATACTTCCACGCCAATTCGACGCTGGCCGACAGCATCGCCGGCGGCACCAACGCGGTGGCGATCGGGCCGGAAAGCGTGGCGAGCGGCGCCGAGAGCGTGGCTGCGGGCCATGGCTCGACGGCTACCGGGGCGGGCGCCGTCGCGCTCGGCCAGGGTGCGCATGCCAACAACGCCAACGATGTGGCGCTCGGCTCCGGCTCGGTGACGCAGACAGCCGTCGGCACCTCCAGCACCGTCATCGGCGGCAAGACCTACACCTTCGCCGGAACGACTCCGACCGGAACCGTCAGCGTCGGCGATGCCGGCGCCGAGCGGACGATCACCAACGTCGCCGCCGGGCGCGTCGATGCCGGCAGCACGGATGCGATCAACGGCTCGCAGCTCTACGCCACCAACACGGCGATCGAGGATTTGAAAGCCGGCGTCGGAAACCTCACCCAGAACGCGGTGACCTATGACGCCCCGGGCGGCGTCAAGTCGAACACCATCACGCTGCAGGGTGGCGACGTCAACGCGCCGGTCGTCATCTCCAATGTCGGCCCCGGCGTCAAAGGGACCGATGCGGTCAATGTCGACCAGATGAACCAGGGCCTGACCGCCGGCAAGAGCTATACGGACAACCGCGTGGCTTACGCTATCGATACGTCCAACGACTACACCGACAAGGTAGCCGCCACGACCCTGCAGCAGGCCAACGACTATACCGACCAGAAGCTCGGCCAGCTCAATTCGGACATCAACGGCATCCGCGACGAGGCCCGGCAGGCGGCCGCGATAGGTCTCGCCGCCGCCTCGCTGCGCTACGACGACCGGCCCGGAAAGCTGAGCGTCGCGGCGGGTGGCGGCCTCTCGCGCGACGCCGG
>NZ_RZQP01000055.1:23284-32729 GCF_003998165.1 Mesorhizobium sp. M7A.F.Ca.US.007.01.2.1
CGAGGACGGCCGCATCCGCGGCAATCTGTCGGGCACGGCAGCGGGTGGGCATGTCGGCGTCGGCGCCGGCATCAGCTTCACCTTGAACTGAGGCAGGGATGAAAGGACTTGTTGCCCTGACCTGCCTGGCGCTTTGCGGCGGCCTCGTGCCGGCCGCCGGGCAGGTCGCGTCGACCTACAGGATCAAGCCTTCGGACGTGGTGCTCCCGCCCGAGGTGAAGCTCGGAGACTACCAGCGCACCATACGCCCATTCGACAACTGGACGCTGATCTGCGACGAGAACCTCAAAGCCCGCAAGAAGGTCTGCAACGTCTCGCAGATCATCGAGGACGCGTCCGGCAAGATGGCCTTCAGCTGGTCGCTTGCCGCCACCCAGGACGGCAAGCCGTACATGATCCTGCGCACCGCCCCGAACGCCAGGAGCGATGGCCTGGTGTCCGTGAAATTCGATGGACAGAAGCAGCCGATCGACGTGCAGCTGAACGGCTGCAACGAAATGGTCTGTGTCGGCATGTTGCCGGTCGGCCCCGTCATGCGCCGGCAGATATCGCAGAACGCGACGCCGGCGATCTCCTACTCGACGGTCGATGGGCAGACGATCACCGTTACCGCAACGCTCAAGGGGCTGTCAGACGCCCTTTCACCACTCAAATAACCGAGGCGCCACCATGAGCCAGCAGGACCAGTTCACGTCCGCCAAACGCACTCCGAGCGTCGAGGCGGATCGGCAGAGGCGGGCCGAGCCCCCAAGGCGCTGGCCACGCGCGGCCGGATATTCACTGCTGGGATTGGTCGTGGCGGGGCTTGGCTTCGCCGCCGGGAATTACGCCGCGGTCGCCAATCTGGTCGGCGGCGCGACGGCCGCACCTGCAGCAACAGCGGCGGCCCCCGTGCTTCCGGACACGCCCTTCCTCGAGCATGTCAAGCAGGCCGGTGTGCAGGCCTGCTCGACCGTCTATCCAGTGCTCGGACAGATCCTGACGACCGGCACGAAATACAGCGTCAAATCCCTGTGGAACGACCAGGCCGCCGACAAGCACGCCATCCAGGCTTTTGTCGGCATGGACTATGCGTCGGAACGCTATAGCGGACCGGCCGCCGGCATCGTCTTCGCATCGCCCACCGCCACGGGTTGCGAAGGGGCGATGGTGCGGGTGGCGCCATTCGCCAGCCCGTGCGCCGACATCCCATCCATCCTGCCGCAGGGCAGCAAGATCACCGACCATCTCGGGCAGGTCGAGGTCTACGAGCTCGGCGGCAATGCCGGTGAAGCGCTTCTCCTGCCGACGGGCAAAAGCTGTGTGGTGATCTCCCTTGCTTCGGCGGCGAAGTAGGACGCGAAGCGAGTGAGGTCAAGGAAAGGATGCCGACCATGAGATTGCAGGCTTTGGCAGTTTTGGGCTTGACCTTGTTGTGGAGCGGACAAGTCGTCTCAGCCGACCTTGTGGCCCCATCGGAACCGCAACAGGAGGAAAAGGGCATATGGGCGGCCATTGCCTATTCGCAGGCCGATAGCAAATACGGCTTCTTCTGGGGCGCCGACAAGCGGCAGGAAGCGAAGGACATCGCACAGAAATATTGCGAGAACGCAGGCGGAAAGGCCTGCAACGTCGTCACCGTCTTCCGCAACCATCGCCATTGGAATGATGACGACGAGACCGGCTTTCCCTACAAGCACTGCGGTGCGCTTGCCGTGGCAGACAAAGTGGAGAACCGTTTCACGCCCTGGGGCGTGAACTCGGCCGAGACCCGTCGGGAAGCGGAGGATCTCGCTTTGCATGCCTGCGAGGCGACGGGAGAGAAATGCAAGATCCGCGAATGGGTCTGCACATGAAGCTTGGCCCGAAGGCCGTCTCCGCATGTGGGGCAATCCTGTTTTCGTTGATGTCACCGGCGTCCGCGCAGCAGCAGGTGGCGGCTGTCCCGGATGGACCCTCATCGCTGCGTGAGGTCTATCAGGACTGGAGCGTGACCTGTTCGGTACGGGAAAAGGCGAGAGTGTGCTCGCTTGCGCAAGACCAGGTCCAGCAGAACGGGCAGAGGCTTCTTGCCATGGAGATCGCGGCACGCCCGGACGGTTCGACGACGGCTACCCTGCTTCTGCCCTTCGGCATCCTCCTTGATCCGGGCGTGACGCTGCAGATCGACGATCAACCGCCGCTGTCCCCGCAGCGCTTCAGGACCTGCCTGCCGACGGGTTGCGTCTCCGTCTTTACGGTTGATCGGCCGACGCTTGGAAAGCTGAGGGGAGGCTCGGTGCTGAAGCTCAATGTCACGACGGACGCCGAGACCCCGCTGAGCTTCCCTGTGTCGCTTCGCGGCCTGACCGCGGCGCTCGACCGCATGGTGGCGTTGAGCGCAAATTAGGGTGCGCGCTGACCAGCTTTTGGCCGCAGTGAGCCACATGAAGCGTACGCCGGCCGCCGCGATGGAGTATTTTTGGACGCGGCATCCAAAGGGGCGTGCCTGAAAAAGGGCTCAACTTCAGGTTGGATCATCGACAGCCGCTATCCGAACCGGCCATGATTCTGGCCATACCGGCCCACTGGCCTGCCGTTTTTTGTGCTTTCCCACTGAATGCGGCGTCCGGATACAACCGCAGCGAGCCGACGTTATGTGCTATTTTTGCTACATCTCGCAGCCTTGTTGCCCAAAAAGGCTATTTAGCGATCTCTAAATCAATAATCGCTCACATATTTCGTGAATCTGTGAATAATCCACCGACGGGCAGGCCTTGGCTTGGTTAGCGCTCTGAAAAGGACGCTGGGGAAACGTTAGGGTGGGATTAATGAATACGACAAACATGTCGACCATAGGCAGGCGCCTTGGTCTTTTGATGGCGGCCACCATGCTGACCTGCGGCAGTGCTCACGCGCTCACGCTCAAGGAGGCGATGGCTGTCGCGGTGGAGTCCAATCCCGAGATTGGACAGGCGATCGAAAATCGCGAAGCCATCGAGTTCGAGTTGCGGCAGGCCAAGGGCCTTTATCTTCCCAGTGTCGATGTCGAGGCATCGGCTGGCGTTCGCCGGCTCGACAATCCGTCCCGGCGCTCTCTTTCCATCGAAGGCGATGCGCTCTATCCGGCTGAAACGGATCTTACCGTTTCGCAGACGCTTTATGACAGCGGCGGAAGGCGGGCCGAATTGAACCGTCAGGCATCGCGCGTCGACGGCGCTTCGTTCCGCGTTCTGGAACGGTCCGAATTCATCGGGTTGTCCGTTGTCCAGGACTATCTGGAATACATGCTGCAGGCCTCGATCGTTGCCGAAGCGAAGAAGAATCTCGGCTTCCACCAGGCAATTCTCGGCGACATCCGGCAAGGCATCTCGGGCGGCGCGCTGAACGAGGCCGACCGTCAACAGGCCGAGGAACGGCTGTTCGCCGCCAAGGCGCGCATGCAGGAGGCGACCGAGGAACTGGAAGCGGCCAAGATCCGCTTCTTCAAAACCGTCGGAAAGCCACTGACCAGCCCTTCGAGGCCCGGCGATGTTTCGGCCGCACTCCCGCGCTCGCTCGACGACGCGATAGGGTTGGCGCGGGAAAGCAATCCGCGCGTACACATGGCCAACAGCGACATCGACGCGGCGGCCTCCCTCGTGAACGCTGCGCGGGCAAAATTTGGCCCCTCCATCATCGCTGAAGGTCGGGCCCGGGCAGGAACCGACATTGACGGCGACGATGGCGACACCACCGACCTGCAGGCGCGCGTGGTCCTGCGCTGGAACCTCTACCGCGGTGGCATCGACAAGGCCAACGAGCAGGAACAGATCCGCCGCACCAGTGAACAGCGTCTCGCGCTGCATCAGGTCCAGCGCGAAATCGAGGAAGCCGTTCGCACCTCATGGGATCGCCGTTTCCGGCAAGCCGATCTGGCAAAGACCCTGAGGCAACAAGCCGCTGCCAATGAGAAGCTGGTTGCTTCCTATCGCGAGCAGTTCAAGGTCGGACAGCGCTCGCTGCTCGACGTGCTCGATGCGCAGAATACACGGTTCAACACGGCAACGCTGGCGGATACCGCTTCCTACGCATCGCTGTTTGCCCAGTACCGGCTCCTGGCCGCGACCGGACAGTTGCTGAAAACGATGAATCTCGAGCCGGCAAAGCAAGCGACGGCCTATGCACGCACCGAGTTCGCAGCACCGGAAACCGCGGACACAGAAACCTATGCGCGGACGCCATCGGAGCAGAAGAACGACCTGCCATTCGATATTCTCGCTCCGGTGAGGAAGAAATAGGACAGCACAAGGTCCAGCGAGCGTCCTGACGGGCAGATCGTGAACCAGCAACCCAACATCCTCTCCCCGAAGGAGGCGTTCAAGGCCTGCTTCTCGGCCGTTGCCGGATATCTCGGCAGGCCGAGCGCGGAGACCGTGCTGTTTGCCGGCGTGCCGCTCTCGGACACGCGAATTGCGGCCGACGACATCAGGCACCTTGCCGAACGCATCGGCCTGGAAGTCACCGAGTTCAATCATCGCGATTTTCTCAGGGGGCGTATCGACCTGCCGGCCATCGTCTTTCGCGTCAGCCAATTGCCCGTCGCCCTGCTGGCTCTAGGCGAAGGCGATGCGTATATCACCGCGCCCCAGGAAGACGGCCGCACCACGATCGGCCGGTTGGAACTGGCCGCCAGCTACATCAGCGGCGGCGCTTCCTTTTCGATCACCTATGCCAATGCCGCCGAGACCATGTCGGTCGGCTCGGCGGCCAGGATCGAGCGAAGACATTGGCTTACGGGGACGATGGGCGCTTTCTGGCGCACCTACTCGAAAGTCGTCCTGGCGGCGGTGTTCATCAATCTGCTGGCCATAGCCTCGCCGATCTTCACCATGAACGTCTACGACAGGATCCTGCCGAACAAGGCAATATCGACACTGTGGGTCCTGGCTCTCGGCATCGGTGCGGTCATCCTGTTCGACCTGCTTTTGAAGACGGCAAGGGCTTCCCTCATCGACTATGCCGGCCGCAAGGCGGATCTGCGGATATCCTATCTGCTGTTCGAAAAAGTGCTGAACTCGTCGCTTTCGGCGCGCCCCGGCTCGACCGGTGAATACGCAAACAGGATCACGCAATATGAATTCGTCAGGGAGTTCTTCACCTCCAACACCATAAGCGTGTTCATCGACACGGCATTCGTCTTCGTCTTTCTCCTTGTGATCTATGCAATAGGCGGCTGGCTGGTGATCATACCGGCGCTGGCCTTCGTGATGTCCGTCATCGTCGGCCTGGTCACCCAGCGCCGCATCGGCAAGCGCGTCGCCGCCTCGATGAACGAAGCATCGCAGCGCCAGGCCCTGCTGGTCGAATCCATCTCGACGCTGGAGACCATCAAGTCGCTGCGCGCCGAGGCGTATCTGCTGCGGAAATGGGGAGAGCACTCCAAGAACGCCGCCAACACGTCCGAGAAAATCAAGCAGCTTTCGGCGGCGGCGGGCAACATCACCCAGTCCATACAGCAGCTGGTGACCGTCGCCCTGGTCGTGGCCGGCGCCTATGCCTTCTCGGAAGGGCATGTTTCGACAGGAGCAATCATAGGAACGGTGATGCTGGCGAGCAGGGCCGTGGCGCCGCTCGGCCAGATCGCCATAACGTTGTCCCGGTTCCGCCAGGCCATGCTCTCGCTGAGGATGGTGAATTCGATCATGGCTCAACCGGAAGACCGGCCCGACACGGTGGGCTTCGTCAACCGCCCCATCCGCAAGGGCGCGATGGTGTTCAGGAATGTCGGGTTTGTCTATCCAGGCTCGGAAAACGAAGTTTTGACCGGCCTGAATTTCTCGGTCAAGCCGGGTGAGCGGATCGGCATCATCGGCCGCATAGGATCGGGAAAGACGACGATGGGTCGGCTGGTCGGCCGGCTCTTCCTGCCGACTTCCGGTGAGTTGCTGCTGGATGGGATCGACATTCGCCAGTATCACCCGTCCGAGGTTCGCGCCGCGGTCGGCATCGTTGCGCAGGCCGGCGACCTGTTCTCGGGCACCATCAAGGAAAACCTCCTGATGGCATGCCCCGAGGCTACAGACGAACAGATCATCGAAGCGGCAAAGGCGGCCGGCGTCGACGATTTCGTCTCACGCCACCCGCGCGGCTACGACATGAATGTCGGCGAGCGCGGCACCAATCTTTCGGGCGGCCAAAGGCAGACGGTGGCGATCGCGCGCCTGCTGCTGACCAAACCGAAAATCGTCTTTCTGGACGAGCCGTCGGGCTCGATGGATCTTGCTTCCGAACGCCAGTTGATCAAGCAGCTCAAAGTCGCCTTTGACCGCGACACCACGCTGATCGTCTCCACACATCGGTTCAGCATGCTTGAACTGGCCGACCGCCTGATCGTTATCGAACAGGGCAAAATCGTTGCCGACGGACCGAAGGACCAAGTCATACAGGCGTTGCAGAAAACAAGCGCCTGACAAAACAATTATTGCTGCATCCAATGCGTTGGGGCGTGGGAAATGCTTGCCAGGGAAGATCGGCCGCCGCTGTTTGCGTCGGCGTCCATATTCATCATCGGAGCGCTCTTCGTCGTTTTTGTCGCCTGGGCGTCCTTTGCCGAAGTCGATGAGATCGCACGCGGCGACGGCAAGGTCATACCTGCTTCCAAGACCCAGATCATCCAGGCGAGCGAGGCCGGTGTGGTTCAGGAAATCGCCGTGACGATCGGCCAGGTCGTCAAGAAGAACGATCTCATCATCCGCCTGGACAACACGCTCAACACGTCCAGCCTTGGCGAGCAGCAGGCCAAGGCGCGCGCGCTGGAAGTGCGCATAGCAAGGCTGAAATACGAACAGGCCGGCAATCTCTCGGGCCCATTTCCGTGCCCGCAGGACATCCAGTCGGTCGCTCCGCAAATCTGCGACAATGAACAGAAGCTGCTCATCGCCCGGCGTGGGAACTTCGACAACAAGCTGTCCGTGCTCAAGTCACGCCTCGATCAGCGCGAGAAGGAACTTGCCGAGGCGGAGGCCAATTCCGATCGTCTTTCTAAGAACCTGGTCGTCAGCGACCAGGAGGCAAAACTCGTCGACGCGATGGTCAAGAAAGGCCTGATGGCAAGGACCGAGCAGCTCCGGGTAGAGCGCGAGCAGACCGAACTCAACGGCCAGCTGAACCTTGCCGGCGAAACGATAAAGAAGATCAAATCGTCGATCACGGAAGCTCAGCTTCAGGTCGAGGAACTCGGCCTGCAACTGCAGCAGGAGGCGCTGGACGACCTTACCCAGGCGCTGGCGGACCTTTCGGTGGTGGATGAGACCATAAGGGGAGCCACCGACAAGGTCGCGCGCACCGATATCCGGTCTCCCGTGGACGGCATCGTCAACACGCTGGAACTGAACACGGTCGGCGCCTTCGTCCAGCCTGGCGCCGTCGTGGCCGGCATCGTGCCAACCTCCGAAACGTTGCTGGTGGAGGCACGGGTCTCGCCGCGGGATGTCGCCTTCATCCGGCCCGACCAGGAAGCCCTTATCAAGGTCACCGCCTATGATTTCTCGATCTTCGGCGGCATCGAGGGCAAGGTCTCCAACATCACAGCCGACAGCCTGGTCGATCAGAAAACGGGGGAGCCCTATTATCAGGTGCGCGTGGCGACGGACAAATCGACCCTTCAAAGAGACGGCAAGGCCTATTCGATCATCCCCGGAATGATCTGCTCGGTCGACATCAAGACCGGGCGCAAGACGATCCTGCACTACCTCCTGAAGCCGATCAACAAGGCGCGCGAGGAGGCGATGAGTGAGCGGTAGCGCCAGCCCTCATCATTCCGATCGCGAGCGGCTGCTTGCGCCAGTCGCCGCCGAGGATTTCGGGCTGGAGTTTCGGGTCGTGGCGCGCGGCGGCATACGGCGCGGCATTCGTCTGGAGCGGGCATTCTGGATGTCGCTGAAGCAGATGGCCGAAAGCAGGAAGTGCACGATCGGCATGCTCATCGACGAGATCGCCGAAAGCCAGGCCCAGACAGGCAATCTGACATCCGCGATCAGGGTGGCCTGCATGCGTGGGTTGGGGGACGAAAACCTGACCTTGCGAAGGCTTGCATCGATCAACACCATCAACGCAATACTGGTCGCGTGCCCATCCCCGGCCTTTGCGCTGGCTTCTTCGAAGAAGATACTGTCGTTCAACGCGCCGTTCCAGCAACTGGTCAAGCGCCAATTGCCGATCGCCCCAAGCGATGACGCACGGCACGACCTCAAGCTGGCGCTGGACCTCAATGTGGCCGATATCTTCACGCGGCTCGACGCCAATGGCGAATCGCCGGTGGCCACCGGTTTTGTCATCGGCGCGGGCGACCGTCGATACCGGGGGCAGTTGAATGCGGTGCGGGCCCCGGTGCTCGAGCCGGAACTGCTGATGGCGTTCGTCTTCGGCGGCTGAATGCCCGCCAGTCTTTGGCGAGAACCTATGGCTTGGACTGGCCGAAACCCTATGGCTGAAAACCTTCGCCGGGTGCGACGGTTGCGAAACCGCCCTTGATGTCGGCCATCTGGGCGCCGCCCGGTCTTGAACCGTGGATCCAGGCCCGGTCCGTGCTGAACGAATAGAGCGGGACGTAATCCGGGAGATCGCTGTCACGCATAACGGTGTTGCTGAGGCTGTCGAGAATGAAGGTGCCGCTGCCTGTGCTCACCGACAACACTGCGTGAAAGAAGCCTCTCTTGCGATCCTGGAGGACGACAAGCGCCATGCTTTGCGTCGGAATGCCGGCCCTCAGCAGGGCCGTCATCTTGAGGATGGCAAAATCCTCGCAATCGCCGGCTCGCCGCTCAAGAATCTCCGAAGGCTTCGCCCAATAGTCGAGCTTGCCGTAGACGACGCTGTCTTTCCTGTAGGCGATCAGGCGATTGACGCTGCTGTTGACGAAGGACAGCTTCTCGCTGAATCCCTTGCCTTGAGCGGCAGCGATCATGCCGGCAAAAGCCGTGCTCTTGTGCTCGCAGGGGCTGCCTGCCGAGCAGGCGGTGATTGCCCGGTAGACAGGCGCCCAGCGCGCCGCGACGGGAAAATTGCGCATGGACAAGGCAACCGATCCGAAGACCCCTGGAATAATCGACGCGGTCTGCACCGGATCTATTCCGGCGTCATCTCGCGCCGTTGACGAGCCGTCCCCGCGGCCGATATCCGGGCTATAGCTGCCGGTGACCATACCGATCCGGTAAGCGTCCGCAGGCTGCCAGGGCTGGGGCCTCGTCAGTGAAACACCGCCGAGACAGGGCGGCGTCTGGACCTTCTCCTGGGGCCTGCCGGGTGCGGGGATATCGCTGGCGAATGACGGCCCCGCCAGGCCGACAAGCCCGATTGCCAGCAGGAGCATCTGGAGCCCGGTTTTTCCCGGAACCGATTTTTGCTTTTTCATAACGCCCACCTTTGACTGTGGACGCTACCAATCTTGTCTCAAATTATTGAAAAGGAAGGTGGATAAATATCCAGAAACTGTCTTCATCTATTT
>NZ_RZQP01000056.1:0-32714 GCF_003998165.1 Mesorhizobium sp. M7A.F.Ca.US.007.01.2.1
GGCAACGACGCCGCCAATCCGGTCAGTGCCGAGGATCTCTCGATCACCGTCGGGTTGGGCGACCTCAACTTCCTGCGCAATGCGACCGCCGGCGCGGCCACCATCATTCTGGCGAAGGACGGCACTGGCGGGCTCAATTTCAGCACCGGAACCGATGCCGGCACGGCCAGCATCATCAACCAGGGCGGCGGCTCGGTCACCTTCACAGGAGCAAGCGCCGCCAATGCTACCATCGTCAATGACGGCCTGGGCATACCGTATTATTTCAGCAGGACGACCTTCGACGACGATTACTCAAGCAATGTATCTTCCTCCGCCGGGGACGCCACGATAACCAACCGGAATGGCGGCTCGACCATTTTCTACGGACATTCGGACGGCGGAACGGCGACGCTGGTCAACGAGGCCGGCGGCACGCTCGATTTCCAGCAGGCATCGCAGGCGGCTGATGCAACCATCCTCAACGGCGCCGGCGGCAGCGTGCTGGTTCGCTTCCGCAACCAGGACTCCGTGCTCGATGTCGGTTCGCTGTCTGGCGACGGGGCCATACTAATCGACGATTCACAGCTGGCGCCGCAGCTTTCGCTCGGCGCGCTCGGTCATGACGACGTCATCGGCGGCACCATTTCCGGAAACGGCTCTCTGACCAAGACCGGCGCGGGCAAGCTGACGCTCAACGGACAGAACAGCTATGCGGGCCTGACTACCGTCGACATGGGAACGCTGGTGGTGGGCGACGCCAGCCATGGCACAGCGAGCCTCGCCGGCGATGTCACGGTGGATTCCGGCGCGCGCCTTGGCGGGATCGGCACCATGGGCGGCAATGTCACCATCCTCGGCACGCACGGCGTCGGCAATTCCATCGGCGTCCAGGCGGTCGGCGGCAACTATGTCAATCATGGCGTCCTGGAGGTCGAGGCGACCCCATCCGGCGCCGACAGGCTGATCGTCGGCGGCACGGTCGACATATCAGGCGCCACGCTCAACCTGGTCCTGACGCCGGCGACAGCCGAGAGCTGGAACCTGCGCAACGGGCCGTACACGATCATCCAGAACAATGGCGCTGCCGATGTCGCCGGCACCTTCGCCTCCGTCGGCAACCTCAACGACCTTCTCTTCCTCGACCATCTCATCAACTACAAGGGCGGCGACGGCAACGACATCACCCTCGCCTTGGCGCGCAACGACGTCGCGGTCGCCAACGTCGCCACCACCCGCAACCAGTTCGCGACCGCCGGAGCCCTCGATCGGCTGGGCGAAGGCAATGCGCTTGCATGGGCCATGCTGCTCATGACCGACAAGGACGCAGCGCGCCTGGCGCTGGATGCCGCGTCGGGCGAGGTTCATGCCTCAGCCAAGGGGATGCTGATCGAGGACAGCCGCTTCGTCGCCGATGCCGCAACCGCCCGCGTCCGGGCGGCCATGGGCGACGTCGCCGCTCCCGCCATGCCAGTGATGGCTTATGGCGAGGGCGGCCCGGAGCTGGTCGAGGCTGACACCAGCCGTTTCGTCGTGTGGGGGCAGGCTTTCGGCTCCTGGGGCACGGCGAGCGGCGACGGCAATGCCGCCGGCCTCGACCGCTCCACCGGCGGCTTCCTCGCCGGCGCCGACACCGTGATCGGCGAAGCCTGGCGGGTCGGCCTGCTGACCGGCTACAGCCACGCCAGTTTCGACGTCGACGATCATGCCTCTTCCGGCTCCAGCGACACCTATCACATCAGCCTTTATGGCGGTAGACAGTGGGACGGCCTCGGCCTGCGCGGCGGCGTCGCCTACAGCTGGAACCGGATCGACACCAGCCGCAACGTCGTCGTTCCAGGCTTCGTCGATGCGCTGACGGCGAAATACGATGCCGGCACCGCGCAGGTCTTCGGTGAGGCCGGCTATCGCCTCGAGACGCGCATGGCTGCCTTCGAGCCCTTCGCCAGTCTCGCCTATGTCAACCTCCACACCGACAGCTTCACGGAAAAGGGGGGCGGCGCCGCACTCACATCCGCTGCCTCGACCACCGAGACCACCTTCACCACGCTCGGCTTGCGGGCCTCGGCCGGCTTCGACCTCGGCGGAATGCAAGCAACCGCGCAGGGTACGCTCGGCTGGCGTCATGCCTTCGGCGACACCACGCCGACCGCAGACATGGCCTTCGCCGGTGGCGACCTCTTCACCATTGCCGGCGTGCCGATCGCTAGGGATACAGCCATCGTCGGGGCCGGGCTCGATTTCCGGATCGCCGACAGCACCACGCTGGGGATCAGCTACTCCGGTCAGTTCGGGAAGAAGGCGGCCGACCAGGGCGTCCGCGCCACGATGGAAGTGCGGTTCTGATTTTTCGGCTTGCGTCAGCCTTCGGCGGGAACCGCTTTCGGCTTGCCCTCGCCATCCAGCGCCACCATGACGAAATCGGCATGGGTGACCTTCTCCATCAGGTCGGAGAGGTAGCGCTGCGCCCAGGCTTCCACCTTGAGCGTCATCGAGGTGCGGCCGACGCGCTCGACATGCGTGTAGATGCACAGCGTGTCGCCGATCTTCATCGGCTTGGCGAAGGACATTTCCTTGACCGCCGCCGTCACCACGCGGCCCTTGGCGCGCTCGGCGGCGCGGATGCCGCAGGCCAGATCCATCTGCGCCATCACCCAGCCGCCGAAGATGTCGCCCGCCGCATTGGCGTCCGAAGGCATGGCCAGGGTGCGCAGCGTCAGATCGCCAAGCGGCCGTCCTTCAGCGTAGTGCACCATGCGAGAAATCCTTCGAGACTGGCTGCCCTCGATCCCGTATCGTCACGGCGCCAGAAGGTCAACGAGCCACGGCATGGCCACAGGCTCCGACTGGCAAAAGACCTGCGACAGCCGGCGCGCGGTGTCGGCAGCCTTTTTGCCGGGCAGCTTTTTCACGATAGGAATTTTTTCTTGACTGGGTGCCCTCAGCTATGGTACATTTTTGCCTATGGTGCTGATTTGCGCCAGTGACCCGCCGCACAGGCGGGTTTTTCGTTTGCTCCGTCAGCCAACACACCGGCGAAGGTTTCCGAGGACCGGTTAACCCGAGTTCGTAGACCCTGGGCATGGCCATGGGACGGCAGTTCGCATCACCCGGCGAAGATCGATCAGAAATAGCGCCTGAGGTTCGTGCGAATGCGATCGAGCACGCTGTTCCCGGAAAGGTCCGGAGAGAACTCCTTGCCGGTGATCGCCTCATAGGCCTGCGCATAGACATGCGAGGCCTGTTCGACGATCTCGGCCGGTATCTCAGGTATCGGGTCGCTGTAGGGGTTGCAGCGCGCCGAGACCCACGACCGGACGAAATCCTTGTCAAAACTCTCCGGCCGGCTGCCGTCGGCGAGCGCCTGTTCGTAGCTCGATGCGATCCAGTACCGGCTGCTGTCCGGGGTGTGGATTTCATCGGCAAGAATGATGGTCCCGTTCCTGTCGGTGCCGAATTCGTACTTCGTGTCCGCCAGGATCAGGCCGCGCTCGGTGGCGCGCTGCTGGCCGCGGGCGAACAGCCGCAAAGCGTAGCCGGACACGGTGTCCCACTGCGCCTGCGTGAGAAGACCCTGTTCGAGGATCTCGGCTTTCGACAGCGGCTCGTCATGGCCGCCATGCGCGGCCTTGCTGGTCGGCGTGATGATCGGCTCGGCCAGTCTTTCATTGTCGCGCAGGCCGTCCGGCAGGCGGATACCGTACATGTCGCGGTCGCCGCGCTTGTAGCGCGTCAGGATCGAGGTGCTGGTGGTTCCCGCCAAATAGCCGCGCACGACGATCTCGACCGGCAGGATGTCGAGCCTCGTGCCGACGACGACGTTCGGGTCGGGGTATTCGAGAACATGGTTCGGACAGATATCGGCGGTTTCCTCGAACCAGTAGCGCGCCGTCTGGGTCAGTATCTCGCCCTTGTAGGGGATCGAAGTCAGGATGATGTCGAAGGCACTGAGCCGGTCGGTGGCGATGATGATGCGCCGGCCATCCGCCAGATCGTAGTTTTCGCGGACCTTGCCGCTGTAGTGGCCCGGCAGTTCGGGAATGAACGCGTCAGGGAGGGTCCGCATATGATTTCCTGCCTTCCGCAGAGTGGCCAGAGCATAATTCCGAAAAGTTATGCGCCAAGATAGTGCCATCGCATAGGCTGTCGGGACGATAGATATCAAGCGCGATTGTCGGGAATCCCCGCAAACCTGATCGGTTCGACGGTCGCTTTTTTCACAACTGATGCCGGATGGCGCGGCGACTTCGGAATGCCGTCGCGTCTAGGCTGCAGCCAATTTTTCGGAGCCTCCCATTTCCATCATGCAGACCTATGATTTCATCATCGTCGGCTCCGGCTCGGCCGGCTCGGTCCTGGCTGAAAAACTGTCGGCCTCCGGGCGCTTCTCGGTGCTGGTGCTGGAGGCCGGCGGCAGCGACCGCCGCTTCTACGTGCAGATGCCGCTCGGCTACGGCAAGACCTTCTTCGATCCCGGCGTCAACTGGAACTACAAGGCCGAGCCGGACCCGGGGCTCGCCGGCAATGCCGACCACTGGCCGCGCGGCAAGCTGCTCGGCGGTTCGAGCTCGATCAACGCCATGGTCTGGATCAGGGGCGCGCGCGAGGATTTCGATGCCTGGGCCGCCGCCGGCAATCCCGGCTGGGCCTATGACGATCTGCTGCCCGCCTTCAAGGCGCTCGAGGACAACCAGGCCGGCGCAGACCAATGGCGCGGCGTCGGCGGCCCGCTGCATGTCACAGACTGTTCGGGCGCCGTCCACCCGCTGACCAAACGCTATCTCGCCGCCGGCCAGCAGGCCGGCCTGCCCTTCAACCCGGATTTCAACGGCGCTGCCCAGGAAGGCGTCGGCGTCTACCAGATCTCGACCCGCAACGGCCGCCGCATGTCGGCGGCGCGCGCTTTCCTGCGCCCGGCGATGAAGCGCGCCAACGTCCGCGTCGAGATGAAGGCGCTGGCGACCAGGGTGCTGTTCGAGGGTAAGCGCGCCGTCGGTGTCGAATACCAGCAGAACGGCGAGACGAAGTCGGCGCGTGCCGGTCGCGAAGTCATCCTGTCGGGCGGCTCGGTCAACTCGCCGCAATTGCTGCAGCTGTCCGGCGTCGGGCCTTCCGCGCTGCTGAAAGGCCTGGGCATCCGGATGGTCCACGCCAACGAGAATGTCGGCGCGCATCTGCAGGATCATGTCGGCATCAACTACACCTTCAAGGGCAAGCTGCCGACGCTCAACCAGACGCTGCGTCCCTGGTGGGGCAAGCTGCTGGTCGGCATGCAATATATCCTGACCCGTTCGGGCCCGCTGTCGCTGTCGATGAACAATGCCGGTGGCTTCTTCCGCACCGACCCGGCGGCGACGCGGCCCAACATGCAGCTCTATTTCCAGGCATTCTCGACCGTCATTCCCAAGAGCGGCGAGCGTCCCATCCTGACGCCCGACCCATGGCCGGGCTTTTCCATCGGCCTGTCCAACTGCCGCCCGTCGAGCCGTGGCGAGATCATGATCCGCTCGGCCAATCCGCGCGAGTACCCCAGGATAACGGCCAATGCCTACTCCACCAATGCCGATGTCGAGGAGATGCTGGCGGCGGTGAAATTCGTCCGCAAGATCGCCTCGATGCCTGCCATGGCCGAGATCATCGAGGAAGAGGTTTTGCCAGGCCCGTCAATCACTTCCGATGCAGACCTGATTCAGGATTTCAGGAAGCGCTCGGGCACCGTCTATCATCCGGTCTCGACCTGCCGCATGGGGCCCGATCCGGCGCGCGCCGTCGTCGACCCGCGTCTCAAGGTGCACGGCATCGACGGCCTGCGCGTCATCGACGCCTCGATCTTCCCCGACAACATCACCGGCAACACCAACGCCGCCTCGATCATGACCGGTTGGAAGGGCGCCGAACTGGTTCTGGAGGACCAAAAATGAAGATCACCGACGTCAAGACCTGGGTTGTCGACAATCCGCCGCCCGGCATCGGCGGCAAGTATTTCATCTTCGTCAAGTTGACCACCGATGGCGGCGTGGTCGGCTATGGCGAGGCCTACAACGCCACCTTCTCCGCCCATGTTACCGCCCGGATGGTCGAGGACATGGCCGAGCGCTATCTCGTCGGCCGCGATCCCCACGACATCGAGAACTTCTTCCGCCGCGCCTATTCGTCCGGCTTCACCCAGCGGCCCGACGTGTCAGGCATGGGCTGCTTCTCGGCGCTGGAAATGGCCTGCTGGGACATCATCGGCAAGGAGGCCGACAAGCCGGTCTACAAACTGCTCGGCGGCCAGGTGCACGAAACGCTGCGTTCCTACACCTATCTTTATCCGCACACCGGCAGCGTCCACTCCGAGGATGCGCACGGCAAGAACGTCTACAACGACCCCGATCTCGCCGCCGCCTGCGCGCTCGAATATGTCGAACAGGGGTTCAACGCCGTCAAACTGGACCCGGCCGGCCCCTACACCGCCTTCGACGGCCACCAGCCGCGTCTTGTCGATATCGACCTGTCCACCCGCATGATCAAGGCGATCCGCGAGGCGGTCGGCACCCGCGCCGACATCCTGTTCGGCACGCACGGCCAGTTCACAGCGTCCGGCGCGCTGCGCATGGCGCGCGCCATCGAGCCCTATGATCCCTTGTGGTTCGAGGAGCCGGTGCCGCCTGACATGCCCGAAGTCATGGCGCAAGTGGCCCGCGCGACCTCGATCCCGATCGCCACCGGCGAACGGCTGACCACTAAGTTCGAGTTCGCCCGCGTCATCGAGAACCGCGCCGCGACCATCCTGCAGCCGGACCTCGGCCGCTCCGGCGGCATTCTCGAAACCAAGAAGATCGCGGCGATGGCCGAGGCCTACCACATCCAGATCGCCCCTCACTGCTATTGCGGGCCGATCGTCGGTGCGGCCAACATCCAGCTGGCGGTGACGCTGCCCAATTTCCTCATCCTGGAATCGCTGAAGCAGTGGGACGGTTTCCACGCCACGCTCTTGAAGAAGAAGATCGAGTGGCAGGACGGCAATGTCATCCCCTCGAAGGAGCCCGGCCTCGGCGTCGAGTTGAACGAAGCGGTCTGCGACGCGCATCCCTATACGGGCAAGGACCTGCATCTGCAGATGATGCAGACGCCGCTGATGCCGTGAGCGAAAGCTACGCTTTCATCGGGCTTGGCCATCTCGGCGGCAACCTTGCCGCCAGCCTGATCCGCAACGGCTTTGCCGTCACCGTCTTCGACCGCGATCCGGCCGCCGCCGAGCGCCTGGTGGCGCTCGGCGCCACTACCGCGAGCAGCCCGGCCGAGGCCGCCGCCCGGGCCGGCAAGGCCATCACGTGCCTGCCTTCGCCCAAGGTCAGCGAAGCGGTGCTGGCCGGACCCGGCGGATTGCTGGAGGGCCTGCCCCAAGGCGGCACCTGGATCGAGATGTCCACCAACGGCCGCGACGAGATTCTTCGCCTTGCGGCCCTCGCCTCGGCCAGGGGCGTCGAGACGCTGGAATGCCCAGTCACCGGTGGCGTGCATCTGGCGGCGGCTGGCAAGATCACCGCGCTGGTCGGCGGCGATCCAGCGCTCTACGAACGTCATCGGCCGGCCATCGAGGCGATGTGCGCAAAGTCGTTCCTGATGGGTCCGGTCGGCTCGGCGGCGGTGATCAAGGTGATCACCAACATGCTCGCCTTCATCCATCTCGTCGCCGCCGGCGAGGCGCTGATGTTGGCCAAACAAGGCGGGCTCGACCTCGCCCAGTCCTACCATGCCATCTCAGCCTCCTCCGGCAACAGCTTCGTCCACGAGACCGAAAGCCAGCTCATTCTCAACGGCTCCTACGACATCGGCTTCACCATGGACCTGGCGCTGAAGGACCTCGGCTTCGCGCTGGCGATGGGCAGGGAATTCAGACTGCCGCTCCAACTGGCGCCGCTTGTGAGTGAGATTTTCCAGATGGGCAAACAGGAATATGGCGGCAGCGCCTGGTCCACCCAGATCGTCAAATTGCTCGAGGATGCCGTCGATACCGACCTGCGCGCGCCCGGTTTTCCGGCCAAGCTGGAACTCTGACATCAGCCAGTTATCAAGCGATTTCAGGACGTTGGATTGATGGGCGGATTCATCTGAATCAATCTGTCAACGGCTTGATTCAGTATCTGAGCGTCAATGCACCCGGCAGGATCTCGAAGGTCGCGGGTATGCGTCCCGGCGACTCGCCGTCTATATCGACCAGGGCGCCATTCTCTGACGCATCGCCGAGCGGCTCGACCACCACTTTCCTGCCGCGCAGGATGGTGATCGCCGGATGGTTGCGGTGCCGGCCGCCATAGAGCAGCCGGATGTCCCAGATCAGCTTCAGCTTGCCGGCGGCGCGCAGGATGACGATGTCGAACTGCCCGTCGGTCAGGTCGGCATCCGGCGCGATCATCATGCCGCCGCCAAAGAACTTTCCATTGGCGACCGCCACCAGCGCCATGCGCGCTTCGACGGGTGCGCCGTCATCGACCGTGATCCTGACGTCCTGAAAACGGTAGCGGATGAACTCCACCACGGTGCGCCACAGGAACAGTGCCTTGGCCGACATCCTGCCCTTGCGCTTGTCGGCATTGACGGCGCGGTCGGTGGCGCCGGACAGGCCGAGACTGGCGATGTTGATGAAGTGCCGGCTGGCCAGCGCGCCGTGATCGTCGATGTAGCCGATGCGCCCGGCATCGACCTTGCGACCCTTGGCTTCGGCCAACCGCTTCAGCACGGCATCCACCTCTTTCGGCAGGCCGAGCCCGCGCGCGAAATCGATGCCGGTGCCGCACGGCAACAGGCCAAGTTCAGTGATCCGGCCGCTCTCCTGGGCCGCCTGCAGAAGCCCGTCGGCCACTTCGCTGGCGGTGCCGTCACCGCCGGCCGCAATCACCAGATCGAAGCCAATCATTGCGAGATCGATTGCCAGCCTTTCGGCATCGCCTTCGGCCTGCGTTTCGCGCAGCTCGAATTCGCCGAAATGCTTTTTCAGCGACACGGCAACATCAGGCCAATGCCGTTTCAGCCGGCCGCCACCGGCAATCGGGTTGAGAACCACTCCGACTTTCAAAATACCCGCCCTCCCCGGCGCCGGACATGCAGGTCCGATCCTTTGCCGGCATTGAAGCCCGCGACCACCGGCGGAGCAAGGGGCGCTGTCGGCTCGTACGCAAAAAAGCGGGCGGGCTGTCTAAAGCAGCCGGCGCTCGAATTCCCCGGTTTGTGGCTAACGATCCCCGGTAATCCCGCTATCCACAGGGCAGCGGCCATTCCCCAGGACCCTTACTCGGTGTACATTAAACCCATCTCAGGCGGCTACCGATCATCAAGCCGAAAGGCGAAGTGAAAGGCGGATTTCCTGAGGCCCGTACGGCCCGAAGCGAGAGCAGGCTTGCCTGTTTCGAGGGACGGAGCCGAGACCTACGGGGCCGCGGAAAGCGTGCCAACGCCGACGGCGGACCGATGCTGCCATGAAGGACGGCAAAAACCTTCGATGGTGCGCAGGGCAAAGCTCGCAAGGGTGGAGACCGGCGTGGTCCCGAACGGACGCTGCTCTCGGGCGGCGGACTGGCAGGACCGTCAAAATCAAGGCCGGCAAGGCGCGACGACTTTACGGAAGTTGCTGCCGCGACCGTGTCCTGATCTGACAGGGAGGCGCTGGGAGAAATCCCGGCGCCGACTGTCTTTTTGGCCCCCCGATGCCCTTTGGCGGCGATCTTGCGAGCGCCGCTTCTCCACGCGCTAAAATCGGTTAGTATCGCCTGGTCAGAGCCCGTTTGAAAACGCGCTCTGCCGAGTCGGATGGCGTGGTTTTCGAGAACCGAAGCGCAGCGGACCTTTGAGTCCGTGAGCATCGGAAGCGCAGAAAACCGCGTCAGGCGGCCGGCAGAGTAGCGTTTACAAATGGGCTTGTAGAAGGGGGATACTTCATGACGCTCGTCCAGAAGCTTGCCGTTGCCTATGCCTTCCTATTCTTCGGCGTCGTCGCCATCGGCTACATACCGGCCTTCAACGATGCCGACGGCAATCTGTTCGGCCTGTTCTCGCTGCAATGGTACGATGATCTGCTGCACGCCTTCTCCGGCGTCTGGGCGCTGGCCGCCGCCTTCATCTCGCACCGCCAGGCAGTGTTCTATTTCAAGCTGTTCGGCTCGGTCTACCTTTTCGACGGCGTGCTCGGGCTGGTCACCGGTTCCGGCTGCCTCGATGCCGGTATCTTCATCAACGGCTTCCGCTCTCTCAACGATATCGAATTCCCGGCCCGCTTCTTCGCCAACCTGCCGCACATCGTCATCGGCGGCTTCGCCGTCTATGTCGGCTTCCGGCTAGCCAGGCGCGTACACGACCACTTCGCCACGGCCTGATCGGGCATGTTCCTGTTCCGCTGGCTGAAGCGCCTCATCAAGACGATCCTCTGGCTGATCGTCGTCGTCATCCTCATCCCGATCGCCGGGCTGAGCTACGGCTTCCTGACGACGTCGTCGCTCGACAAGACGCCGCTGCCCGGCATTGCCGACGGCGCCCCGCCCAAGGCGCTGGCCGACAAGGTCCGCGCCGAGATCCCCGGCTACCAGCGGCCGGAGGAATCAACCTTCCTCACCTATCCGGAATGGGCGATCGTCTACGCCGCACGCGAATATGCCGGCTTCGTCGACAAGGACCAGCCGAGCGGCTTCCCCTACTGGTCCTATATCGGCCGCTTCTGGCAGGACTACGCCATGGTCATCCGCGCCAGCGCTCCCTACAAATTCAACTATGCCAACCACCAGATGCTGGTCATCATCGGCACCAGCCACTCGATCGAGCATATATTGCAGTGGGCCTATGAGAACACGGTCGGCCGCATCACCGAGGCGACAACGGCCAAGCGCACCGCCGCCGACATTTATCAGGCCAAGGTCGCGGCGGACTATGCCGCGTTTCTCGACCAGGTGCCCTGGTATCAGTTCCCGTATGCCGACAAGCGTGCCGGCCTGTTTGCCGTGCAGCCGGTGCCGGGCGACAGCTCCGTCCGCACCAGCGAACGCAAGCTGGCGTTCGGCCTCGCCGACACCATCAAGCAGGGCTATGCCGACCTGATAAAAAAGGCCCTCGCTGCCACGATGGACCCCGCCTTGCTCGACATCCATGTCTGGGCCAAGGGGCCCGTCGGCGAAGCCACGCGCAACGAGCCCGACACCTTGCTCGAACGCGACATGGGCGCTGACGGCACCATCTTCGTCACCAGGCGCTATCAGGTCTTCACCGAAATGATCCTGCGCCTGATCGACAAGGGCGTCTCCTTCGTCGAGATCGGCGGCAATGACGAGATCATGGCCACGGTGCTCTCCACCGATACGATCGCCATTCCCGAAGGCATGCACATCCTGTTCAGCTATCCGCTGCCGGCCGATCAATCCACGCGCCGCACCGGCATGATCGTTGCCGTGCGCAAACTGCATCTCGTGCTGCCGGCGCTGATCAAGTCCGGCGCCAGGCTCGAACACGTCTACGATTACTGAGGCCTTTCGGTCACGCCCGGCCAAGATTAGGCATTTCCTGGGCTCCGCCACGCCCATTCCACAATCGCGGCCAAATCCCGCCTTGTTCGCGCGCGAAGGAATGGGAAGAAATGGAAGGGCTGCCGGGGGGCATCTCGAAGGGACAAGACCGTGATCAAGACCGCCCTTGTCGCCATGACCATTGTCGGCTGCGACTGCGACGCCAAGCTTTGCGAATATATCGGCGAGACGCCGGCCAAATGGTCGACCGTCGCCGAGTGCGAAGCGGCGATGAAGAGCCAGATGCTGCACGAGCGCAATTTCAACTATCCGCTCGTCTCCGGCATTTGCCGCACGAAGGGTTCGTCGTCCTCTTCGCAGCTGGCCGCGACCGCATCGCGCCCGGAATTGAAGCCCGCCAGCCGCGTCGTCAGAACCGAAAGCCCGCTGCCGCCGGAACTCAGCCACCGGCCGAGCGTCTCGGTCGGTTCGCCGACGACCGCCATGGAAGCCGACGCCGCCCGGCCCGTTGCCTATGAACAGGTGGTCGATGGCGGAACCGGTGTGCTCTATCGCACCAAGAACGGCTACGCCGTGGTCAAGACCGATCTCGGCCGCGCCGCCTCGGCAACCGCCGACGCCGCGAAGCGCTCTGTGAACTGGCTGGCCGGACTGGTGCCGAAGGGGCTGTAGGCCCGCTGGCGTCTCGGTTCGACGACCGCGTGATCAGGCAGGCACATAGGTCAACCTGATCACGTCGTCGCCAATCAAATCGCTGGCCACAAAGCGAAGCGGCGGCCGGGGGCCGGCGAAGAATGGCTTGCCATGACCAAGCACGAACGGATGGAGGTAGAGTTGGTACGCATCTACAAGACCAAGGTCGGTCAGGCTTCGTGCCAGGCCTGGTCCAGAAACTGAAATCTCCCCGACGAGCTTAGCCTTAAGCCCGCGTATCACCGCCTCGACGTCATCCGCGACAAGTGTTGCGTTAGGGCCGGCCGACTTCAGAGAGCGCGACACAACCCACTTCGGTTGGCTCCGCCACGCCGCCGCGAATTCATGCGCCTCCGCGCTCCACTCAGGACTGTCTTCGTCCCAATAGCGCATGACCTCGTACATGCCGCGACCGTACACACTGCCGCTCAAATTGCGCACTTGCTCTATCCAGTGACGAAAGATCGTCGGGCCCGACGGCATTTTCTGGTGGTCGACATAGCCGTCGAGTGACTGGTTCATTCTGAAAATGAGCTTCGCCATGCTGCAGGATCTCCAACCCGGGGTCTTCAGAATAACTTGAGCCGCCGTTACGCAAAACCCCAGCCGAAATCCAAACTGAGACACGATCCTAGTCCGGCCTGAACCTGACTTTCAGGCTCTGCCAGAACTTGTCGACAAGCGGCTTTTCGGTCGCTGCATCCTCGCCGGCAATGCGGGTGATGAACAGCAGCCCCCGATCGGCCAGGCCGAAGCCGACGATCTCGAAATCGGCGGTGTCGGTGCGTGTCTTCACCTCGGCCCGGATCCCGGTCAATTCCTTGCCGTCGGCGAGTTTGCGCGTGGTCGGCCCCTGCGTCAGCTTGGCGCCGGCCTGCACCGATTGCCTGGTCATCTCCTGCAGCATCAATTGGTTGAGCGACACCGGATTCATGGCGCCATACTCCTGCACGACGACGATCGTGCCCAGCGCCGAGGCCATCAGATACTGCGTGATGTCATCGCCGAGATCGGTCTTGGTCACCGAAATGCCGCTGGGGTGGACGAAGGAAAAATCGCTGCCGGAAAAGGTAGCGAAGTCGTTGCGCGCGAGCGTCACCTTGCTCTGCTTGCCGCCGGGCAGCGTCACATCGGCGCTCTCGCCGGGATCGATATCGACCGTCACGCCGTCGATGGTCAGCTTGAAGGCCTTGAGATCCTCGCCTCCGGCCGGTCCGGCGCACAGCGCGATGAGGGTGAGTGCCGCCGCCGATACCATCCGCATGGCTGTTCTCCTGCTTCTTACGACACCCCGCTCAGCGCCTTGATGGCACGGTAGAAGGTCGAGGAAAACAGTTCCGTTGGGTCATACTGCCGCTTCGCCGCCAGGAAGGCCGGCAGTTCGGGATAGGAGGCCAGCAATTCCCTGGCCGTATAATGCAGCTGGTAAGGCAGGAAGAAGCGCCCGCCATGCTTGATCGTCACGTCGATCAGCGCCCGCGTCAGCGCCCGCATCCTGGCATTGCCGTCGGCATCGGTCGGCTGGTTGACGTAGAGCACCAGCGAATAGGCCGGCTCCGGCGCGTAGGTCAGCGCCACATCCTCCCTGTGGACGATGCGCACCGAAGCATTGAGCACCGGCAGCGTCTGCTTGCGCAGGATCTCGCGCGCTTCCGCGATGAATTCGACATAGGCGGCACGCGGAATAAAATATTCGTGCAGGATGTCGGTCTCTTCCATCTGATCGTTGAACAGATAGGGCACCGAATCGTGCATCGGGTTGTTGCGGGTGACGAGACAGGCCTCGCCCTCGGCCATGGCCGAGGTGCGCGCCACCGTGCAGCTTTCGAATTTCGGCTCCAGTGTCTTTTCGGTGAACCACTTCAATTCCTGGAACAGGCTGCCCCATTTCGCCAGGTTGATGATCACCCGCTTCAACCCGACCGATCCCGGTTCGCCGATCTCGGGCTGATCGGCCGGCGGCCGCTCGGCCACCTTGTCGTAACGGTAGACGATCATGTCCTCGAGGAAATTGCCGGGCGCCGTCGACAGATGGCCGTAGAACAGGCCGATATCCTTGTTCGGCTCCAGCACCTTGGCGAAGAATTCCGGAAAATCGTCCGATTTGATGATTTCGCGCGAGGTGCGGTAGACGGCGTTGTCGACGATGTCGAGCGTCGCCTCCAGCACCACGCCGAACAGGCCGTAACCGCCGACGACGTGGCGGAACAGATCGGTGTTCTCGGTCGGCGAGCAGGTCGTCACCGAACCGTCGGCCAGCATCACCCGCATCGAGCGGATCGAGCCCGCCACCGAACCCGCCTGGTGGTCCATGCCATGCGCATTGGCCGACAGCGAACCGCCGACCGAGAAGATGTCGGTCGACTGCATCGCCTTCACCGCGAAGTGCGGATGCAGAAGGTTCTGGATGTCATGCCAGCGCGCGCCCGGCTGCAAGGTCATGGTCTTGGCCGCCGCATCGACGGTGACCCTGTTGAACTTTCTGAGGTCGAGCACCAGCGCGTTGTCGTCGAAGGCATGCCCGCCCATGGAATGGCGGATGGCGGCCAGCGATATTTTCAGCCCATTGGCACGCGCGAAGGCCAGGGCCTTGGCGATGTGCTCGTCCCCGCTGACCTCGACCACGCCGTAGACCGGCGTCATCGACAGGCCGCTGGCATCGTTGATGTCACCACCCTTTGCCGACCAGGGCAGTGACGCATCGAAGGCCGGCGCATTGTCCAGCGGCTTCAGAGGCAGCGCGAAGCCGTCTATATCGGCTATCCGTCCTGCGTTCTTCGGCCCCGAAGGTCCGCGTGCCAGCCGCGCCACCGTGTTGCCGCCCCACAGCACCGCGCCGCCGACGACAGCCGCACCCAGCAGCAATCGCCGCGACAGGCGAAACCCTTTTTGCTCGTCGGCCATGACTATCCCCCGGTGGCCAAGGGATAGCGCGGCTCTTTGGCAAAAACCATAGCGGCGCCGCCGGGACGGCGGTTTGCCTGGCGTCGAGGGTGAAGGGCACGAAAATGGCCGGTCCCCGGAGGACCGGCCAGAATGGAACAGGGTCTGAAATTGCGTCAGCAGGTCTGCCGACGCACGATGCCCTCGCCTTACGAGGCCTTCTTGATCGACGTCACGATGCCGGTCTTGTCATCGACGGTCACCGCCACCTTGGCGCCGACCTTCAGTTTCCCGATCGTCGCTTCGGGCGACAGCTGGTAGATCTTGCCGTCGTCGAGGGTGATCGACTTGGTCGTCGGATCGACGGCCTGAATGGTGCCCTGAACGGTCGCGGCATAAGCGGTGCCGAGGAAGGCGAGCAGAGCAGCGGTGGTTGCGAGGGTCTTCTTCATTGGTAAGCACTCCGTGCTGTTTCACTTTTCCGGACCGCCGCCTTGGGAAACGACAGCACCGGACGGCCTGAAACTGGACGGAAAGCGCACCCTCCGCAAATCACATTGGGTGAATTTTCGCAAACAATATCATAGGCTTAATTCCGACACATTATCTGCGACCTAGATCATTTCAGGCCGCTTCGGCTCCCCCAATGAACGCACTTCTGTCCGCGAAAAGAGTCACTTGGCCGATTGTGACGGGCGGCTTTCGATCACCACGCAGCCGCCGCAATCCATCTCGGGCGGCATCACGAAACAGAGCGCTGACCGATCGTCGATACACATTTTGTTTCGCGGATCAGTTCAAAAACCGCCACGCCAACGCTGATCAAACTCGCGCTACGGTTGCAAACCGACGTCGAATGCGGGATGGTGTCGACCGTTGACATGAAGGGGGGCCTTCCATGAAGCTTGCAGTCTGGACTGCGATGTCCCTGATGCTGGCGCTTGCTCCAGGATTGGCCGGCGCACAAGCCACGGATCCGGGCGACGACAAAACAATTATCTTCACTCCCGGCGACCCAGAGATGGCAGCGGCCACCGCGCAGGCGCTCGCCAGCCTGGACGACTTCCTGGCACTGTCCGAGGCGCCTCCCGCCGACACAGAGAGGTTCAAATTGAAGGTCAAGGTACGGGACGGCAACGTCACCGAACACTTCTGGGTCATACCGTTCCGCTGCACCGAAACCGGATTTGTCGGCATGTTGGCAAACCAGCCGGAGGAAGTGCACAACGTCGTCCTCGGCCAGAACATAGAATTCACCAGGGACGATATTTCCGACTGGGGATACACACGCGGCGGACGTCAGGTCGGCAGCTTCACCGTGTGCGTCATGTTCAACAAAATGTCGAAAGAAGAGGCGGACTACATGCGTGACAAATACGGCTTCGAGTGCTGAAAGCGCAGCCCGATCAACCCGCTTCGTCCTTCGCGCCGATCTTGCGCACAAGTGCCGCCGTCGCCAGCATCGCGCCCATGTCCGATATCATCGGCGCGACATGCCTGCTGTAGTCGAGCGGCACCGAAATATCCGGCAGCTCGAAGAAGTTCTTCGTCTGCGGCAACAGTAGGAAACCATCGCTGCCGTTGAGCGCGACGCGGGCTGGGTCGTCCGGCCAGGTTTCGCCAAGCCATTTCAGCGCCTGCGCCAGCCGGCCGCTCACCAATGGCTGTGCCGCCCCGAGATTGTCGGTGCGGAACTCGTAGGCGGCATCGAGCAAAGCATCGCCGCTGGACAGCTCTTGCAGCTTGCTGGCAAATATGCCGCGAAAGAAGCTGATCACCGCGTTGGTCCGCCGCGTCGCCACCAATATGCCGGGAAACGGCGCGATGGTCTCGAAAGCGACGATGACGCCCTGGAAGGCGGTCGAGGAGCCCTTGCCCGACCCTTCCCGCAGATGCGCCTCGTACAGTTCGAACGGAAACCCCTCATAGCGGCCCGCCACGATGTCGTCGAACGCCTGCCGGTTGAACGGACCAACCGCCGTGCGCGGCAACCGGTCGAAGGAATTCGGCGTCACGCCATGCTGGTAGCGCATGTCGGCGATGAAGCCGAATATGATCGGCAGCAGCGTCTCGCGGAACGATTGCTGCAGCCGCGTCGCCGGTTTCCTGGCCTGGAAATAGAGCAGGATCGAAGCCGCGAAGCCGATCACATAGAGAAATACATGCGGCGTCGAGACCCATTGCTCGTTGGGGTCGGCGACCTTGTTGAACAGCCAGGCGACCAGCACCACGGCCACCAGCACCAGCCCCACGAACACCGGCACCCGCCAGCGCACCTGCCGGACCGCCGAAGCCCTCGCCGCTTCATAGGCCTCGATGTCTTTTCGGATGCCGGCGATGACCGTTTCGCTCGGCATGAAATCCGCTGATTCCACCGCTACCCCCGCAATCCTGCCTCTGCGGGAGCATGATAGTTGGTTTTGCAAGGGCCGCCAGATGGTTAAGCGGGAACGCCTTCATCGGTTGGTGGAGAAGGGAAGACCGCTTTCAGTCGCTCCGCGACCCTGTCACGCATTCGGCCCTCCAAAGCCTCCATCAACACCAGCCGCTCGTGGTCGCCAGCGCGCAGGCGCATGAAGGGATGCATCCGGTAAGACGCGATCCTGCCGCGCGTACCGGCATCGGCACTGACATCGACAACGAGGATAGAGCCGATGCGGCCCGGCCATGGCTGCCGGGCAAAGGCGGTACCGAGGAAATCGCCGAGCCCATAGGCGACGATCGTCCCGTCAATCTTTTCCACCGGCTGCACGACATGGGCATGATGGCCCGCGATCAGCCCGGCGCCCTGCCCGGCCAGCCGCCTGGCCAGCGCTCGCGTCCCGTCGCGCGGAAAATGTCGGAACTCCCAGTCCCAATGCGGCACGGCGCAGAGAAGGTCCAAGCCAGCGGGTGGCCAGCTCGCCGGATCGCTGTCCATCGAAACGCGCCCGGCAAACAGTTTTTCATCGGCGTTCCGCCACAGCGTGAAGGCGGCGAAGCCGATATCAAGCGATCCAACCTGAATCGGCACAACCGGACCGTCGGCCAGGCCGATCGTGCGGATGCCGAGCCGCAGCAACGCCGCGATTGTCTCGTCGAAACCGGCGATGCCCTGATCCAGCACATGGTTGTTGGCCAGCGACAGCACGAGTTTTTCGCGCGCAACACCAACCGCCGTCAGCGCCTCGGCCAGGAACGGCTCGCTCATCGCATGATGCGTGCCGAGCCTTGTGCCCAGCACCGCGCTTGGCCTGTCCACAACAGGGCTTTCGCAATTGCCGATCACCAGATCGGCAGCGCCGAGCAGCGCCTTGATCGCCGGATCGCAATCCGGCGCGCTGCGGTTGGCCACCGCCGAGATGTCGCCGACAAAGGCAAGCCGCACCGCTTGCTTCGGCGGTGGATCCATCAGCGTCCCGGCCATCGGCGCAAAGTCTTGAGCGTCGCCGGCCAGTGACGGCTTCAGGAAACGCGGCAGCCAGGACAGCTTGTAGGAAAACGGATAATTCGACACGCGATGCCCAATTGTTTGCCCTGTGTAGACCGTCCGCGGGGCGGGTTGAAGCGCGACGCTGCAAATGGTGTATGTTTGCACTGCGCGACAAACATTGGGGGGAAAAGATGACACGACTGGCAGGCCTGCTGACATCCGCTTTCATTCTGCTCCTGCCGCTGTCTTCCGCGTCGGCGGCAATGCCAGAAGCGGCAACCACATTGTTTGAGGCGAAGACCGTGGCCGCGCGCGACACCGCTCTCTCGACGCTGGAGGCTGCCGCGCCAAAAGACCCGGCATCCGCCTATGCGGCCGGGGCGGGCGAGTTCTTTACCGCACTGGAGATCCTGGCCACCGGCCTGCACCGTCATGGTTTCGAAAGCCCGCAATCCTTCATGCTGCCGCTGATGCGGTTGCCAGTGCCCGACAATCCCAATCCCGAGCCGCTCACTTACGAGCAGTTCCGCGCCATCCTGGTCGGCTTCCGTGACCGGCTGGAGAAATCCGCAGCCACGTTTGCCTCGGTGCCGCCCAATGCCGATATCGGCATGGTCATCGATCTCACCCATGCCGGCATCGACCTCAACGAGGACGGCACCATCGCGCCGGACGAGAGCATGGCGGCGATCATCGCCTCACTCTCGCGCGGCGGTATCTCGTCGGACGCCGCCGCCCCCACGCTCACCTTCCGCTTCGACCGCGCCGACGGCTACTGGCTGCAGGGCTATGCCGAGTTCCTGATGGCGCAGGCCGATTTCTGGCTGGCGCATGATTTCAGGAGCACCTTCGACGGCTCGTTTCACATGCTGTTCCCGCGCGCCAAATTGCCGCTGCAGGATATTCTGGTGCCGCCGGCCGGCGATATGGGCTCGAGCATCTTCTCCTCGGAATGGCGCATCGCCGATTTCATCTCGATGGTGCATCTCGTCAACTGGCCGGTGATCGAACCGGAGCGCCGGCAAGCGGCGCGCCGCCACCTGCTGGAAATGATCCGGCTGTCGCGCGAGGACTGGAAGGCGATCCGCGCCGAGACCGACAATGACCGCGAATGGCTGCCTGGACCGCAGCAGAAGGGCGAGAACCCGCTCACCGGCCTCGAAGTCGGCGAGGAGCAGGTCCAGGCCTGGCTCGCCGCCTTGACCATGGCCGAGGATCTCCTGGAAGGCCGCAGGCTGCTGCCGCATTTCCGCGTCACCGCCAGTACTGGGCTTGGCATCAACATGAAGCGCTTCTTCGACGAGCCAAAAAACTTCGATCTCGTGCTGTCGATCACCGGCCCGGCCATCGCGCCCTACCTCGAAAGCGGCGAGCTCGCGACCAGCGACGATTTCGACCAGATCCAGCGCCAGTTCGGCGGCGACGGGTTTTTGACGTTTGCGCTTTGGTTCAACTGAGGGTGGGCCGTTTGAGGCCGCCTTCCCGCGAGAAATCTAGCATGGCAGGCAACAGTTTTACCGGAAACACGCGCGCCTTTTGTAGGCAGGTCTGCCGGCAGTCGGTTCGCTGCATACACCGCGCGGAGGCGCTGCGTAAAAATTAGCAGTGGCTGTTTTGCTTGACTCGGCCGCCAAAAACAGGCAGCAAAACCAGGTCGGAAGGGCGACAACACCACTTTCCTGGCCGTGGACGAAGGCTGATTTGGCCAAAATCCACATCTCGTCGTTGGTTTTGAGAGGAATTGATTAACCAACTTTGTCCATATTTTGAAGCAATCGGCAACCAACTACAGACGCGGCAAACGCGTCGGGGACCACCTGGGATCACTCACAGAATGGTCGTCGCGGCTCTCAAGGCCACGTACGGGGAAACCGATTGAAGCGAGATTGGTTGCATGGCGTTGTTGAGTACACACAAAAAAAACCGGGGACAGCGTGAGGGCGGCGAGTTCGTCGATGCTCCACGTTCCCCTTCCTTCAACGCTGGCCGGGTGGCCCGCTGGGTCGCGCTGCCTTGCGTCAGCACCGCCATCGGCCTTTGGTTGATCGGCACCATGGCTGGCCTCAGTTCCGTCGGCGCCTCTCTATCGGCAACTTCGGTTGGCCTGCCCCAGACACTGTCGACACCGGGATCGCTCGCACTTGCCGATCCGCTGAAACAGCACTTTTTGAAAGCACCCTTCGTGCTGGCCAACGCCAATGGCGGCACTCAGGCCCTGCATGATCATTCGGTGCAGTGCGGCGCCAGCTGTTTCAAGCTGGCCAGGGTAAGCGCGCGGGCGGAAAAATCCGAACGCCTTGTAGCGCAGGCAAAGCCGATGCCCGCCGCCGTGAAGTCGAAGGCGCAGGAGCGCTTCGAACGCATGGAAGCGTCGCTTTCGCCGATGAAGCTGGCCGCTGCCTTTGCCGACGCCGGAAAGCCTGCCGCCAGTGCCAACACCCGCCCGGTGATCTCCACCGTCGCACCGCGAATTGCCGAGGCGTCGTTGGTGCCCTCCGTCCAGGTCACAGCCAGCCTGTCCGATAACATGCCAGTTCCGGCGGCCGAACGTTTCGCCCGGCTGGATACCGACTCGGTGGTCGTGCAGACCGCACCGCCGCCGATGGGTTTTGCCCAATCCGGTACGCCAGACAATTCGCAGTTGGCGCTTGCTCTGGTGCAGTCCCTGCCGGCCGACGACGAGGCGTTCGCCTCACCGCTGCCGATCGAGGAATCGTCAGCCGATGTCGTGGTTTCACCCGTCGAAACCCAGCAGGATCAACCCGGCGATGCCGCCGCGCTGCCGGACGCTCTGACCGACGACGTGCCGTTGCCGACCCGGCGTCCGCAATTCGACGCGCCGCAGCCCAAAGTGGTCCAGCAGGAGCCTAAGTCCGTCCAGCAGCCGAAATCCGTTCAGCAGCCGAAGCCGGCACGCGAGACGGTCCAGCAGGCCCAGCCGGCAAAACCGACGCGGCAAGGCCGGCCGGCCGATGGCGGCGATGTGCTGGCCTATGCCAAGCCCGACACCCCGTCGGGCGGCCTTGGCAAGGCGTTCAGGAACCTCTTCAACTCGCCAGCCGCCAGGAGCGGAGCCGGCAATGGCGTCGCCGTGTACGACATCAGCAGCGCGACCGTCTACATGCCTGACGGCTCGAGGCTCGAGGCGCATTCAGGCATCGGCGCCATGGCGGACCAGCCGCGTTATGCCGACCAGAAGAATCGCGGACCGACGCCGCCCAACACCTACAATCTGTCGATGCGCGAGTCGCGCTTCCACGGAGTGGAGGCCTTGCGCCTGACACCGGTCGATGGCCGCAACAAATACAATCGCAACGGCCTGCTGGCCCATACCTACCTGCTCCGGGGCCGCTACGCCCAGTCGAGCGGCTGCGTCGCCTTCAAGGACTATGCGCGCTTCCTCGCCGCTTTCAAGAAGGGCAAAATCAAACGCCTCGTCGTGGTGCCGCGCCTGAACGGGTCGGCGACGCAGGTCGCATCAGCCGCCAGGGGCGTGTAACGACAAGAGCTTTCGGGCGCCTTCCCGCTGCTCCTGACAGCCTGCTGTCAGGAGCAGCGCTGTCCGGCACGCCTCTCCCCACCGCGCTCTTTCCATTTTGGCCAGGAAATCCCATATTCGGGACATGGCCAAATCTCCCGATCAGAAAACGCCGCCGACGGCGAATGACGACCGCGCCGCGCCGAAGCGGCGCAGCCCGCTGACCGATTTCCTCGACGCCTCCGAGCCGCTGCACAAAGGCGGCTTCGCCGAGATGCCGCAGCCGGAGCTCTCTGGCACGCCGCTGACCGGTTCGATCGCGGATTGGGCCGAGCAGATCGAGCAGGAAGCCGAAAACGAAGGACGTCTTGTCGCCAAGGGTGACGGCGGCAAATCGCCGAAGCCGTCGAAGAAGATACCCGAGCGCTCAAGCTCGCCGGGGCGCAGTTCGCGCGGCACCTCGATGGGTGGCGCGGCGTCAGCCAGGGAGCGCACGGCAGCCGGCCTCAATCCGGTCGCCGGCCTCGACATCTCGCTGGAGGACGCCGAGACCATGGCCTCGGGCAGCGTCACCGCGACGGTGGCGGCACTGTCGGCGCTGATCGAATCCGGCAATCCGCTGCACAAGGACGGCGTGCTGTGGACGCCGCACCGCCCTGCCCGCCCCGAAAAATCCGAAGGCGGCATCGCCATCAAGATGGTGTCGGAGTTCGAGCCGGCCGGCGACCAGCCGACCGCGATCAAGGATCTGGTCGAAGGCGTCGATAACCACGACCGCACCCAGGTGCTGCTCGGCGTCACCGGCTCAGGAAAAACCTTCACCATGGCCAAGGTGATCGAGGAGACGCAGCGCCCTGCCTTGATCCTGGCGCCGAACAAGACGCTTGCCGCGCAGCTCTATTCCGAGTTCAAGAAATTCTTCCCGGAAAACGCCGTTGAGTATTTCGTCTCCTACTACGATTATTACCAGCCGGAAGCCTACGTCCCGCGCACCGACACTTTCATCGAGAAGGAATCCTCGATCAACGAGCAGATCGACCGCATGCGCCACTCGGCGACGCGTTCGCTGCTTGAGCGCGACGACGTCATCATCGTCGCCTCGGTGTCCTGCATCTACGGTATCGGCTCGGTCGAAACCTATACGGCGATGACCTTCCAGATGCAGATCGGCGACCGGCTCGACCAGCGCGCGCTGCTCGCCGATCTCGTCGCCCAGCAGTACAAGCGGCAGGACATCAACTTTGTCCGCGGCTCGTTCCGCGTGCGCGGCGACACCATCGAAATCTTCCCGGCCCACCTGGAAGACCGCGCCTGGCGCATCTCGATGTTCGGCGACGAGATCGAGCAGATCACCGAATTCGACCCGCTGACCGGCCAGAAGACCGGCGAGCTGAAAAGCGTCAAGATCTACGCCAATTCGCACTATGTGACGCCGCGCCCGACGCTGAACCAGGCGATCAAGTCGATCAAGGAAGAGCTCAAGCACCGGCTGGTCGAACTCGAACGCGCCGGCCGCCTGCTTGAGGCACAGCGGCTGGAACAGCGCTGCCGCTTCGACCTCGAAATGCTGGAAGCCACCGGCTCGTGCGCCGGCATCGAGAACTATTCGCGCTATCTCACCGGCCGCCAGCCGGGCGATCCGCCGCCGACGCTGTTTGAGTACATCCCCGACAACGCACTGGTCTTCATCGACGAAAGCCATGTCACCGTGCCGCAGATCGGCGGCATGTATCGCGGCGACTTTCGCCGCAAGGCGACGCTGGCCGAATACGGCTTCCGTCTGCCGTCCTGCATGGACAACCGGCCGCTGCGCTTCGAGGAGTGGGATGCCATGCGTCCGCTTTCGGTCGCGGTCTCGGCGACCCCTGGCGCCTGGGAGATGGAACAGGCCGGCGGCGTCTTCGCCGAGCAGGTCATCCGTCCGACCGGCCTGATCGATCCGCCGGTCGAGGTCCGCCCGGCCAAGAGCCAGGTCGACGATGTCGTCGGCGAGATTCGCGATACCACCAAGGCCGGCTACCGCACCTTGGTCACCGTGCTGACCAAGCGCATGGCCGAGGATTTGACCGAGTATCTGCATGAGCAGGGCATCCGCGTCCGCTACATGCACTCCGACATCGATACGCTGGAGCGCATCGAGATCCTGCGCGATCTGCGCCTCGGCGCCTTCGACGTGCTGGTCGGGATCAATCTTCTGCGCGAAGGCCTCGACATTCCCGAATGCGGCTTCGTCGCCATTCTCGACGCCGACAAGGAAGGTTTCCTGCGATCGGAAACCTCGCTGATCCAGACCATCGGGCGCGCCGCCAGAAACGTCGACGGCAAGGTCATCCTCTATGCCGACCAGGTGACCGGCTCGATGGAACGGGCGATGGCCGAAACCAACCGTCGCCGCGAAAAGCAGATGGAGTGGAACGCGGCCAACGGCATCACACCGGAATCGGTCAAGTCGCGCATCTCCGACATTCTCGATTCGGTCTACGAGAAGGACCACGTCCGCGCCGATATCTCGCAGTTCACCGACGGTGCCGGCGCCATGATGGGCAACAACCTCAAGGCCCATCTCGACGCGATGGAAAAGCAGATGCGCGATGCCGCGGCCAATCTCGACTTCGAGAAGGCGGCCCGCATCCGCGACGAAATCAAGCGCCTGCGTGAGATGGAACTGTCCATCTCCGAAGACCCGCTGGCCAAATACGCCGACATGGAAAGCCCGGCCTCCGGCCGCGAAAAGGGCAAGCACAACAAGGGCGTGGCCAAACATCGTACAGCAGAGGAACAGGAGCGTTTTCGCAAGCTCGACGCAGCGCGTGCCGCCGAAGAGGCAGCCAAGGCTGCCCGGCCCAACCTCTTCCGCAAGCCTGATCTCGACGAGATGGGCGCCGATGGCACTGTGCCGGTGAAAAAGCCGCTGTTTTCGAAACCCTCGATCGACGACATGGGTCCAGGTACCGACATGCCGACGCCGGCCGGCGCGGTGTCGCGCTCGCTGTTCAAGAAACAGTCGGCATCCGAGGCACATGGTTCCGATTTCGGCATTCCCGGGGACGCCACAAAGCCGCTGTTCAAGAAGAACTCGCTGGACGAGATGACGGTGCGGCGGACGGAAAAACCGATCGAAGGAAAAGTGCCGGCCAAGCCGCAGCCAATCTCCCCCCTCGTGGGGGACGAATCCGCCAAGCCAGTTGTTCGCCAGCGAACAGGCATTGGCTCCTACGAAGACCCCGCCGACGCCCGTCGGGAAAAGCGCCGGCCGGGTAAGACGGGTAGGCCGGGAAAGTAGCGCCTTCCCCTTCTCCCAGAAGGGGAAGGGAAGCGCTCCGCCGCCGCCGCATTCCGCCGACCCACTTGCCACCAGCCCCGCCTTTGGTGTAATCGCTCCGCATACTCAACGTCTTGTCTCGAAAGGAGGGCTCACGTGTTTACGTTTCATCGTCACCATCGTCAGCGTGGCCCGATTTCTGCCCTGCGAGCTTGCTTGCAGGGCTGACCAGGGACGGTCCGGGTTTTTCCCGCTTCGATTTTTTGGTCTGCCCTTCGTGGTGCGTAATGCCGAGCCTGATGGCCGGAAAGCGCACCGTCAAAGTGGACCGGAGTAGTCTCCGGCAAGACCAGAGAAATCAAATGGCCCTGATCAGCCTCAAATCCCTCGGCGTCACCATGAGTGCGCCGCTGTTTGCCAATCTCGACCTCACCATCGGCACCGGCGACCGGCTCGGCATTGTCGCCGCCAATGGCCGCGGCAAGTCGACTTTGCTGAAATGCCTGACCGGCGGGATGGAGCCGACCTCCGGTGACATCACCCGCACGCGCGGCCTGCGCGTCGGTCATGTCGAACAGTCGGTTGCCCCGGTCCTTCGCACCCGTACGTTCCGGCAGGTGGTGGCGGATGCCTTGCCGTCCGAGCAGGCCGAAAGCGAGATGTGGCGTGTCGACGTGGTTCTGGATTCACTCGACGTGCCCGAGCCGATGCGCGAGCGGCCAATGCAGGCGCTGAGTGGCGGCTGGCAGAGGCTTGCGCTAATCGCACGCGTCTGGGTCACCGATCCGGACGTGCTGTTGCTCGACGAGCCGACCAACCATCTCGACCTTGTCCGCATCAGCCAGCTCGAAACCTGGCTGAACACGCTGCCGCGCGAGGTGCCCGTCGTCATCGCCAGCCACGACCGCGCCTTCCTCGACGCCACCACCAACCGGACCCTATTCCTGCGCCCGGAACAGTCGCCGGTGTTTGCCCTGCCCTACTCCCGCGCCAGGCAGGCGCTCGACGAGGTCGATGCTTCGACCGAGCGCAAGTTCCAGCGCGACATGAAGGTGGCGCAGCAATTGCGCCGGCAGGCGGCCAAGCTCAACAACATCGGCATCAATTCGGGCAGCGACCTTTTGACGGTGAAGACCAAGCAGCTCAACCTGCGGGCCGAAAAACTGGAAGAAGCGGCCGCACCGGCGCACCGCGAAAAGTCGGCGGGTGCCATAAAACTGGCCAATCGCGGCACCCACGCCAAGGTGCTGATCACGCTCGACGACGCGGCTGTGGAAACACCCGACGGCACCCCGCTGTTTCGAACCGGCAAGCGCCATATCTGCCAGGGCGACCGCATCGTGCTGCTCGGCCGCAACGGCGTCGGCAAGTCGCGCTTCGTCACCCTGATCCGCAATGCCATTGTCGAACCGGACACGGTGCCGAATGTGAAGGTGACGCCGTCGACGGTGCTAGGCTACAGCGACCAGGCGCTGTCGGGCATCAGCGGCGACGACACGCCGCTGATGCTGGTCTCGCGCCGCTACGATGTCGGCGAGCAGCGTGCCCGCTCGCTGCTGGCAGGCGCCGGCGTGGTCATCGAGATGCAGGAGAAAAAGATCGGTGCGCTGTCCGGCGGCCAGAAGGCGCGGCTGATGATGCTGGCGCTGAGGCTCGCCAATCCCAACTTCTATCTGCTGGACGAGCCGACCAACCATCTCGACATCGACGGCCAGGAAGCCCTGGAAGCGGAACTGCTGGCACATCAGGCAAGCTGTGTGCTCGCCTCGCACGACCGCTCCTTCATCCGCGCCATCGGCAACCGCTTCTGGCTGATCGAGAAACGGCGGCTGACCGAAGTCGAAGACCCAGAGGATTTCTTCCGCTCGGTGGCGGAGGGCGCTGGCTAATCGGTGAACAAAACTGCCGATGAAGTTCCGGCCTGTCGAGCGCAGGCCGGAGTTTCGTATCATGTTACGAGACGTCTTCTTGACTTCCGAAGCGTATCATGCCATGGTACGCCACTCGGGTCGGCAAGGTGATAAGCTCCTCCAAAGACAAGACCAGCGAAGCCGTTTCGAACGGCAAGGCTCCGAAGGGCTTCCCATCGGACCTTTGTCCGCTCAGCCCAGCGGAAGCTGTTCATGATCGACAACGCCGCCGAACTGTCGAATCTGAAGACGCCTCCCGGCAACAGGCTTGAGCCGCTGAAAGGTAACCGTGCGGGCCAGCATTCGATCCGCATCAACGATCAATTCCGCCTCTGCTTTAGGTGGGTGGAAGGGCAAGCGGAGGATGTTGAAATCACCGACTATCATTGAAGAGGGTTCAAAATGCTGAACATCAACCCACCTATCCATCCCGGAGAAATTCTCCGTGAGGAATATCTCGTGCCGCTCAATCTGAAGCCTTACACGCTGGCCAAAAAGCTGCATGTGCCCCGCACACGCATCGAGCGCCTGGCCAGCGAGACGACACCGGTAACGCCCGACACCGCTTTGCGCCTTGCGAAGTTCTTCGGAACCACGCCGCAGTTCTGGATGAATATGCAGGCGAGCTACGACCTCGCCGTAGAGGGAGAGGCGAAGAAGGCCGATCTTGAAACAATCGAACGTCTACAAACCGCGGCCTGAAGTAATCGCGTTAGCAACAACCCGCTTCAAGCAGGCTACGGAGCTAGCGATAAAAAAATCTCGACGATCTGTCGGATAGCCTCAGCCCGCCGCGTCCTTGGGATGCCGACACGATGATGCCGGCCCAACCCAGGAGAATTATCATGTCGGTTCTTTCGTCCATCGGTCGCATCGCAACCCGGTATGCGGCAGCGCGCGCTCGTCACCGCAGCGAACGCGTCCTGCGTTCACTGCCTGCCTCGCTGCGCAAGGATATCGGGTTTCCGGACGTCTTCGATGCGCAAAACGGCCGCCGCCCCTGACCTCGCGGGGCGCCAGTCAGTCATGCGTATCGCCCGAAAGCGGCGTCGCCTTCATCGATACGCGTTTTTCGAAAGCCTCGAACCAGCGCGTCAGCAGTGCCCGTGAGCGAAAAGGCGGAAGGTGACGGAACGCCATCCAGGACAGCGCGGTGGCCAAGGCAATGTGGCCGATATGGAGCGGCGCCTCGTCGTCCAGCGTGCTCTCGATCCAGTCGTAGCTCGCCTCGATCTTTTCCCGGTATCCGTCGGCGAGAGCACCATAGCGCAACTTTTCGGGTCTCCTTTCCGTCTCCCAGCGCAAGGCTATACCCGTCTGCGCCAGGCCCTGGGCGACCGCCTGCAACCGCAATGCCTGCCAGCGCGCCTCGCCGTCCTGCGGCAGCAGCTTGCGACCGTCATGCAGCGTGTCGAGATAGGCGCAGATGACATCGGAATCGAAGATCGGCGACGCGTCGGGCCGCAACAGCACCGGCACTTTGCCGAGCGGGTTTTCGGCGTAGACGCGGGCATTGCGCAAGGTCGGACTGGTCTCGTGATGAATGACCTCCAGCCGATCGGCAATGCCAACCTCGTGGGCGAAGACGAGCGCCTTGCGCGCGAAGGGTGAGTGGGTCTGATAGTAGAGGATCATTGTCGTCCCAGGATTTGAAGAGGCGTTCGCCTGATCCATCTGTTCTAGCCTGCGAGCCGAGAGAATTGCGCTCTGATTGGGCGCGGTCGACGCAAGTTCGTTTCACGCCTCTCGTCCAACTGCGGCTGCGTGGACTGTCCAGGGCCGGTCGGCCAAAAAAATCTGCCGGCCATGTAGGAACGCCGGCACCTCATCCGTCCTTTGGCTCGCAAGGCCAAACGCAAAGAGGAACAACAGATGACCGATCAGACCCCCGTTCAGCCCGCGGCCAAAGTGCTCGGCGGATTGACCCCCTATCTGCAGCTGGATGGCGCCTTCAAGGCTGCCGAATTCTACAAGAAGGCCTTTGGTGCCGAGCAGGTCTTTGCCTATCCGGCGGACGAAAAAGGCCGCACCATGCACATCCACCTCCACATCAACGGCTCGACGCTGATGCTCTCCGACTTCTATCCCGAAAACGGCATGCCTGCCGTCAAGCCGCAAGGTTACACCATGCAGCTTCACCTCGGCAGCGACGACATCGAAGCCTGGTGGAAGCGCGCCGTCGATGCCGGCTGCGAAGTCGCCGTGCCGCTCCAGATCATGTTCTGGGGTGACCAGTGGGGCAATATGCGCGACCCGTTCGGCGTCGAATGGGCGATGAATGCGCCGGTCAAGAAAGCCTGATTTATCGCCAATGGCGAAGTCCCTCACCGGCTGGCGTCGGTGAGGGATTGTGAACTTCCAGGAGGAGACCCACAATGTCCTATGTCGATGGCTTCGTGCTTGCCGTGCCCAAGGCAAATCTCGATAACTACAAGAGGCTGGCCAACCTCGCAGGCCCTATATGGATGGAACACGGCGCGCTCGCCTATGTCGAATGCATCGGCGACGACGTGCCCTATGGCGAGGTCACTTCGTTCCCGCGCGCCGTGCAGGCCAAGGACGACGAGATCGTCGTCTTCGCCTGGGCCGTCTATGAGTCGCGGGAGAGCCGCGATGCCGTCATGGCCAAAGTGATGGCAGATCCGCGCCTGAAGGCCGATTGGGCGGACATGCCGTTCGACGGGAAGCGCATGATCTTCGGTGGCTTCAAGCCATTCATAGAGCTTTGAGCAGCCGGTAGCAGATTGGCAGAAGCCCCTCAGCTTCGTCATCCTAGGACGAAGCAGGAGCGAAGCTCCGTCGCGAAGGCCTTAGGATGACGACGCGGGTGCTTAGGCCAATCTCTAAGGCCACGATCAGCTAGAGAGCGTTGCGCTAATCCAGCCTGTCCAGAAGCGGCTTCAGCCGGTCACCATAGCGCTTCCATAGATCGACCGACCCCTGATACATCGGCTGGCGCACCTGTGCGGCTGAAGCCGTGCGCACCGGTCGGTCGGTCTCGTGGAACGATAGTGCCGCGTCGTCCCAGGGCAGGCCGAGATGGGCGATCAATGCCCGCGTCTGGCCTTCCTGGTCGGCGACAAAATCCTCGTAGCGTACATCGTGCACGACGCCTGGCAGCACCGTGTGCCAATGCTTCATGATGTCGGTGTAGAGATTGTGGAAGTCGGCGAGCTCGCCGAGATCGTAGCCATAGCGATGGCTGTCGCCGCGGAAATGCACCTTGTAGATCGACAGGCAGGTGGCCGCCGCATCGCGCGCGCAGTGGATGATCCTGGCCTTCGGCATCATCATGTGGATGAAGCCGACAAGCAGGAAGTTGCCCGGCATTTTGTCGGTGACGTGGCGCATGTTCGGATAGCGGGCATGGAGCATGTCGAGATAGGCTTGGCCTGCCTCGGCAAAATCCGAATCGCCCGTATCCGATACGCCCCATGGGAAGCCACCCGGCATGGTCGCCGGGAACTGCCTGCCGACCGCCTTCTTCAATATGCTGAGCTCGCCTGCGCCATAGACCTGCGGATGGCTGGCGATGATCTGCTCGACCAGCGTCGTGCCCGAACGCGGCATGCCGACAATGAAGATCGGCGTGTCGTCGCTGATTGAGCTGGGCCTGTGCTTCTCGAAGAAGCCGGCATCGAAGGTGGCCTTCATCGCCTCGAACTCGGCCCGCGTCCTGGCCTGGTCGTAGTCGATGCCTTTGCGGCGGATCGCATTGCCCTCGGCGAAATAGTCGAAGGCCCGGCCATAATCCCTGAGATCGTCATTCGCCTTGCCGAGTCCGAAGGACAGTTGCATGCGCGCCAGGCTGTCCTGCGGCGCCTTGGCATGCTGGGCTTCCATGCCCCCAAGTTCGCTGTCGCGCTCCTTCTGGCGCTTGACCTGCGTCAGCATCAGCCAGGCTGTGGCCATGGCGGGGTTGATCGCCAACGCCTGCCGGAACAGGTCGGCCGCCTCGTCGAGCTTGCCCTTTTCCATCAACCCGACGCCGAGCCCGTGCAGCAGGTCGGCATCCTTGGGTCGGATCGCCAGCGCTTCGCGGAAGGCAGCCAGCGCCTCATCCAGCCGCCCGGCTTCCTGCAGGGTTTCGGCAAGCCCGATGCGGGCGCGCACATGAAATGGATTGCGTGCAACCGTGCCGCGATAAATCTCTTCGGCCTCTTCGAACTGGCCGACCTGTTTCAGCGATGAGCCGAGATTGTCGCGCGCCGCGAGTTGATCCGGCCGCAGATCCACTGCGCCGCGGAAGAAATCGATGGCCGCAGCAGGGCGGCCGAGGTCGCGCATCACCGTACCGAAATTGTTGAGGAAATCGGGATTCGTCGGCTGCAGGCTCACCGACCGTTCGATGAGATCCAGCCCTTCTTCGCTGCGCCCGGTCTGGTGAAGCAGCAGTCCCAGGAAATGCGCCGCGGCCGCGTGCTTGGGCTGACGCGCCAGCACCTGCCGGTAGATCGTCTCAGCCTCTTGCCGGCGCCCGGCCTGATGCAGTTGCAACGCCTGCTGCACATACTGGTCGAGGCCCAGCGGCGGCTGTCCGCCTGCGCCAGACCTGGCTCCCGCACCCGCCGCTCGTCTTTGATCTCTGTTGATGGGAAACCTGCCGTGTTTTATCCGCCTGTGGCGATCTAGGCCATCGGCGCCGCAGGTTCAAGGCTTCGCTTGCTGTCTCGTCCTTTCGTCGGTGCGGAAAAATCAAATCAGCACACCGGGACCGGCCCCAGCAAATCTGCTCGAGGCCACGGAGCGCGCGTTCATCGATATCAACTCGGCCCGCTCAACGCTCGTTCGTGCCCACGAACTTGGCCACGCAGTGGCAATCGACGACTTCGGCACCGGCTACTCCAGCCTGTCCTATCTCGAGGGGCTGCCGCTCGATGCGCTCATAATCGACAAATCGTTCATCGATACGATCAGCACGAATTCCGCCACCAGTTCCGTCGCCCCATATATCATCGACATGGCCAAGACACTAAAGCTGAAGATCGTTGCCGAAGGCGTGGAAACGCAGGCGCAGGCCGACCACCTCGCGGCGCGCGACGTCGACTACGGCCAGGGCCGGCTGTTTGCCAGACCCATGCCCGCGTCCGAGTTCATCGCCGACTGTCGCCAGGTGAAACCGACGGCTTGATGCTTGTCGTCCTCAACGAGGCGCAGCGTTCTCAGCACGGCCCGTCGCCAACGACGCGATAGTCCGCGGCACGGGCTTCGCAGGAATTGGGGAAGGTGCGCATCTCGCCATGCCGGCGCGCGCACACCGGCGCATATTCGCGGGTGCAGAACGTCTGCTCTTCACCACCGCCGCCGCCGCCACCGCCGCCACCGTCGCGGCACGGACCGTCGCGCACGATGCGGTAGCCGGCCCGGTCGGCAAGACAGGCATTGGCGAAGGTCTGGCGATCGCCGCCGCGCCGCGCACAGACCGGCTCGTACTGCTTGCTGCAATATTGCGGTTCCGGCCGGGGCGGACGCGGACGCGGCCCTGGTCCGTCATCGACGACGACGGTGCAGGCGGCAAGAAGTGCCGACAGCAACAGGATGACAAAACCCTGCCGCGAAAAGATTGCCGCCAGATATTTCATGATGATCTCCCACGATCGCGTCC
>NZ_RZQP01000057.1:0-32616 GCF_003998165.1 Mesorhizobium sp. M7A.F.Ca.US.007.01.2.1
CCACAGGACATATCGAGCGGCGAGTCGTCTTTGACGGTCCGCCGCTTTTGTCGTGATATGTCGCGCCTCGACGAAAGCCTCGACTTATTTGGAGGGTCTTACGTGCCGCACTGGCTGCAACTGATGCTGGAGTCGCTGCCTTCGCTGTTGTGGGCGGCGCTGATCTTCACCGTGCCGCTGACGCTGTTGTCCTTCGTCCTTGGGCTGACCGTTGGGTTGGGTGCGGCGCTTGCCCGGCTGTTTGGTCCGAAACCGCTGGTCGCGCTGGTGCGCTTCTATGTCTGGATCTTCCGCGGCACGCCGCTGCTGGTGCAGCTGTTCCTTATCTTCTACGGCCTGCCGTCGGTCGGTATCCTGCTCGACGCCTTCACGGCGGCGTTGATCGGCTTCACGCTCAACATCGGCGCCTACACGTCGGAAATCATCCGCGCGGCCATAGGGTCGGTGCCGAAGGGCCAGTGGGAAGCGGCCTATTCGATCGGCATGACCTGGAGCCAGGCGATGCGGCGCACCATCCTGCCGCAAGCCGGCCGGGTCGCGGTGCCGCCGCTTTCCAACACCTTTATCTCATTGGTCAAGGATACGTCGCTGGCCGCCGCCATCACCGTGCCGGAGATGTTCCAGGCGGCGCAGCGCATCGTCGCCACCACCTATGAGCCGCTGATCCTCTATGTCGAGGCGGCGATCCTCTATCTGGCGCTGAGTTCGGTGCTGTCGGCCTTGCAGACGCGGCTGGAGACCCGGCTCAACCGCTATGGCGGCTTCCTGGAGGCACGCTCATGATCGGCCTCAGCAACATCGAAAAGCGCTTTGGCGACAATCTCGTGTTGAAGGGCGTGACGGTCACCATTGCCGAAGGCAGCGTCACGGCGCTGGTCGGCCCGTCGGGCGGGGGAAAGAGCACCCTGCTGCGCTGTATCAACCTCCTGGAGATCCCGACCTCGGGCACGGTGCGCATCGGCGACGAGACGCTCGAATTCCATCCTGGTGGCAGGGTTCCGGCCAGGGATATCCAGCGCCTGCGGCTGCAGACCGGCATGGTGTTCCAGAACTTCCAGCTGTTTCCGCATCGCACCGCGATCGAGAACGTCATGGAAGGGCTGGTGACGGTGCTGAAATGGGCGCCTGAGAGGGCACGCGAGCGGGCGCTGGCTCTGCTGGAGAAGGTGGGGATGGCGCACAAGGCCGACGCCTGGCCGGCGACGCTGTCGGGCGGCCAGCAGCAGCGCGTGGCGATCGCCCGCGCCTTGGCGCCGTCGCCGAAAGTGCTGCTCTGCGACGAGCCGACCTCGGCACTCGACCCGGAACTGGCGCAAGAGGTGGTCGACGTGCTTGGCAAGCTCGCCAGTGAAGGCACGACCATGGTGATGGCGACGCATGATCTGCGCCTCGCCTCCAAGATCGCCAAGGAAGTGGTGTTCCTCGATGCCGGCGTCGTCGTCGAGAAGGGACCGGCCGCGGTGCTGTTCAACAATCCGGAGCAGCAACGGACGAAGCGGTTCATTGCGACGCTGAAGCAGGAGGCTGAGAAGGAAGGCGGCGGCGGGTAGGCGCGGCCTAGGGTCTGTAGAATTCGGGCGATGGCCCCGAAGGCGCGCCGGTTCCGGTATATCTTGCCGGATGCGCGAGCAGGCCGTCAGCCATCCTTCGGCATATCGGGCCTTGCCGCCAGCAGCCGCTGAAATTTCACCGTCAGATCTCCCTCGAAATCGCGGCTCTTCATTTGCAGGTTCAGATATGATGGCTGACGAGCGCCACGCCAAGTCCGATGAGGATCGAACCGCATGTCTTTGGGATCACCCATCCGGCGCCAGTGAACCGGCCAACGGCGAGCGAGGCGATGCCGACCGCCGCAAGGTCGGCCATCGAGAAGATGAGATTGACGATGATGCCGAGGATGAGGAACTGCAACCCGACGGCCATGCCGGCTGACGGATCCACGAACTGCGGCAGGAAGGTCAGGAAGAACAGTGCCGTCTTGGGATTGAGGATCTCGACGACCATGCTGTCGCGAAATGTGTTCGGGGCCGGCCTGGCACCATCCTCGCCCATCCGGTTCCAGCCCAGGAACATGGCAAGGCCCAGCGAAATGAGATATGCGGCGCCCGCCCATCGGATCACCAAGAAAGCGACCGGCGCGTGTTCCATCAGTGCGGCGAGCCCGACCGCCGCGGCCAGGATGTGCACGTAACAACCAAGATGGACACCCAGCGCCGCCATCAATCCCGCCTGACGGCCATGGGCCAGCGTCTGCGCTGTCATGTAGAGAATCGCCGGTCCTGGCATGCAGGCGAAGGCGAGTGTTGCGAGGGCGAACGGAATCCAGAGATCCAGCGATGGCATGACAGCTCCTCCCATGTGATCAAGCCGTGGGAGGAGTAGGCCGGGGGGCAGGCCGAAAACATACGGCGGATGCCGTATTTGGATGATGATCGGGTTTGGCTAATCTGCCGATGGTTAAGGGGCCGTTGCCGGGTTGCCCATTGTAGCGGCTGCGATATCAGCCGGTGGGCAATCCCAGACGAACCGCGTAGGCGGTCAGTTCGGCGGTGTTGTGGAGACTGAGCTTGCCCATCAGATTTTCGCGATGTTTGCGAGCGGTCGGCAGGCTGATGCCCAGTCGTTCGGCGATGTCGCGCGTGATCATGCCTTGCGCCACCAGTTGAAGGATCTGCCGTTCGCGCCGCGTCAGCGGTACCGGGGACAGGATTTCCTGCGCGGCTATCGGCTCGCTGTCCCTGCCTATATCGCTGACCGCGAAGCGAACGGTTTTCGCCAGATAGGTGCCTCCGTTCTTGACCGCTTCGATGGCAGCGCCGAGTTCCTCGGGATCGCCATCCTTGGTCAGGTAGGCGTTGGCGCCGGCGCTGAGCGCGGCGCGTACTGTCCTCGGCTCGACATTGGCCGTCAGCACCACGATCCGCAGGCGTGGCGCCAAGGTCCTGATGGTGGCGATAAACTGCATCCCGGCCACACCTGGCATGCCGAGGTCGAGGATCAAAAGGTCGGCGCGCGTGCTTCGCAGCTGGCCAAGCAGCGCCTCGCCATCCGCAGCCTCGGCGACGACCGAGACATTGTCCATAGCCGAGATAAGCAACTTCAGCCCCTCGCGCACGATGGCATGGTCGTCGGCGAGTATGGCGGTGAGCGAGCGGTTCATCGGGGCACCATCCAGGGCTGCAGCGGCGTATATGGATCGATCGCCAACTTATGCGAAACAGGTTGCCGGTAGATCAACGGTACCGGGGAAGACCGGCCGGAGAATTACTTGGGACAATTGGAGGGATTCGATGCAGGAAGACAAGATACGCCAGGCCCTGGTCGAACTCCTGTATCGCAATTCCTACGGCGTGGTCATCTCCAACATCGTGATCTCGATGGCGGCGGTCTATGTTCTGAGAACGGCCGTTTCCGCCAATTGGCTGATCGGCTGGCTGGCGGCGCTGTATCTGCTGACGGCTATCCGGGTGCTGGCGTCGCGCCGTTTTTTCAGCCGCTCAAGGGATCGCGGCTCGATCTTGCGCTGGGCATGGCTGGCCACGGCGTTTTCCTGTATGTCGGGCCTTCTGTGGGGGGTGCTTGGCTGGGTCGGCTTTATGCCCGAGGCGCCGATCGTGCTGTCCTTCACGGTCATCGTCCTGACTGGTCTCGTCTGCGGTACGGTGCCGTCGCTGTCGGCCTTTCCGCCGGCGCTGGTCGGTTCCATCCTGGCCACGGTGGTGCCGGTCGCCTTGCGCTGCTTGACCACCCAAAGCGATATTTCCGGCGCCTTCCTGTTCCTGCTCGCATCGCTGGTGGCGATCAATTTCTACTACTGCCGTATCACCTACCGCATGCTGCGCGAAACCGTCAGCCTGCGACTGGAGAACGAAACGCTGGTCGAGCACCTGCAAGAGGAACGCGACAGGGCGCAGACCGCCGACCGTGCCAAGACGCGTTTTCTGGCGGCGGCGAGTCACGATCTGCGCCAACCGATCCATGCCCTGAGCCTGCTGGTCTCGACGCTTGCCATATTGGGGCAGCGCGGCGACGTACCCTCCGGCGAGGCGCGCGATCTGGCCAGCCGGGCGAAATCGGTTGTCAGCAACTTCAGTGGGCTGCTCAACGCTTTGCTCGATATCTCGCGGCTCGATGCGGGCATCGTCACGGTCGCGAGCGAGGCGGTGCCGCTGCGCGACCTCTTTGGTGATCTTCGCAATGAATTCGCCGCCGAGGCAAAACAACGCGGACTTACGTGGCGCGTGGTAGACAGCAGTCTCTACGTCGACAGCGACCCGATGATGTTGAAGCGCATCCTCAACAACCTGATCTCGAATGCCCTTCGCTACACCAAGCAAGGTGGTGTCCTGCTGGGCTGTCGCCGGCGCGGCGCATGTGTGGAGATACAGGTCCTCGACAGCGGCCCCGGCATCCCCGCCGATCAGCAGGGGATGGTCTTCGAGGAGTTCGTGCAGTTGCAGAACCCGGCGCGGGACCGCACGCAAGGCCTGGGACTCGGGCTCGCCATCGTTCGCCGCACCGCCGAGCTGTTGGGGCACCCCCTGAAATTGGCTTCGACGTCCGGGCGCGGTTCCCTGTTTTCCATCACCGTCGCGAAGGCCGGCGCGGTGCAAGCTCGCTTGGAGGTCGACACGACATCGCCGGCCAGCAGTGCCGCCGGCATCATGGTGGTCGAGGACGAGGGCGACGTTCTCGATGCCATGGTGCGCTTGCTCAGCCTGGAGGGACATCGTGTCTATCCCGGCCGCTCCGCCGCAGAGGCGCAGGAGGCCCATACGGCGGCGCTGGCTGCCGGCGATGCGCCGGTCGACCTGATCATCGCAGACTACCGTCTCGAGAATGACACCACCGGCACCGACGCGATCCGTGCGCTTCACGCCCATATCGGCCGGCTTGTCCCGACCATCATCATTACTGGCGATACGTCGCCGGCGCGCCTCAAGGAGATCAGCGCCAGCGGCAGCCGCATCCTGCACAAGCCGATCGCCGACGAGGAATTGCGCGAGACCATTACCGCGGTCTGCTTTGGCGGCAAGGCGATAAGTGGCGACACACGTTAAAACGAAACGCGCGCTCGACGGCTCGGCGCGCCGGCAAGCCGCGATGCAGCACGCTGGTGCGCAGGGCCTACCAACATCGAAGCTGCCGCCCGAAAGCAAAAGAGGCCCCGGTCAAACCGGAGCCTCCAATCGTTTCACGCAGGATTTCTCGAAAGGTGAGAAAGATCAGGCAGCTTCTTCCTGCTCGGCCTCTTCATTGTCGGCCTTGGCGCCACGCTTAGGGCCCTTGTTGAGGTTGACCTCGATTAGGCGCACGGCTTCGGTTTCCGACATGCGGTTGACGGCCGCGATCTCGCGGGCCATGCGGTCGAGCGCCGCCTCGTAGAGCTGACGCTCGGAATAGGACTGCTCCGGCTGGTTGTCGGCGCGGTAGAGGTCACGCACGACTTCCGAGATCGAGATCAGGTCGCCCGAATTGATCTTCGCATCATATTCCTGGGCGCGGCGCGACCACATGGTGCGCTTGACGCGGGCGCGGCCCTGCACGACCTTCAGCGCGCGCTCGACATAATCCTCTTCCGACAGCTTGCGCATGCCGATGGAGGTCGCCTTGGCGACCGGCACCTTCAGGCGCATCTTGTCCTTCGAGAAGTCGATGACGAACAGTTCCAGCTTGTGTCCAGCAACTTCCTGCTCGTCGATCGAGACGATCTGGCCGACGCCATGCGCCGGGTAGACGATGTACTCGCCGGTCTTGAAACCGTGACGCGCAGCGGTGGACTTCTTCTGCGGGGTGATCGTTGCCATTGCGCACTGAACTCCTTGTTGTGGTACCGGCGTCCTGCCGGCCCGAACTCGCGCGATCGGAGAAACCGACCGTTAGCCGCACAACAGATGAACCCATCGGAAAAGCCGGACCGGCAAACCGCAACATCGCGACCGCCTGGCCCAGATCGCTCTGGTCCGAATGGGATTTTCACCTTTCAGTGATTTGGGGCGTCTGCGCCATAAATCGACGTTGTGTCACCGGCATGTTTCGCTGATGTAACACAAAAAGTCGGAAGAATCAAGGTTTTGCTGCATACGCGAAGGCCACAACCCGGCGCCGGCTGTCAAGCCGGTTAATGTGACGTGCCTCTTACCCTGCGTAATACCGGCCTTTCCGGCCGTATTGTCAATCGCCTTCGCCGGGCTCGGCGGAGAAGTATTTCTCGAACTTGCCGGCCTCGCCGTCGAAGGATTTCGCGTCTGCCGGCGGTTCCTTCTTGGCGGTGATGTTGGGCCATTTCTCGGCATATTCGGTATTGACCTGCAGCCATTTGTCGAGGCCGGGCTCGGTGTCGGGCTTGATCGCGTCGGCCGGGCATTCCGGCTCGCAAACACCGCAGTCGATGCACTCGTCGGGATGGATGACGAGCATGTTCTCGCCTTCGTAGAAACAATCGACCGGACAGACCTCGATGCAGTCCATGTATTTGCATTTGATGCAATTGTCGGTCACGACATAGGTCATCGGTCGGCTCCGGGACGTCCCATTTTGTTGGGCTTTTTCCGTCAGGTAACGCCTTTGGCCGCTGCTTGCAAGGGCAGCCATTCCTGTCGGCATCAGCGTTTCGAAATGGAATTCCAGGCAGCCGGCGCCCCAGAGGCCGGCGACCTCATGCAGGGCTTCCTGTTTGCCGGGTTCAGTTTTGCTTCAAACACGTCGTTATCTTGGCAAGCGCCGCCTGTTTTTGGACGCCAGGCATCAATCTTCGCCGAGCAATCGGTCGGTCTGGCGACGTTCCTTCTTGGTCGGGCGGCCGCTGCCGGCCTCGCGCAGCCCCGGAATTGCATCGGGAGGGGCTTCGCCCTTCGGTGCGGGCGGTGGCGACATATCCTCGTAGAGCGTACGGGCTTCCTCGGCCGGGCCGCGTCGCGCACCCGCGCCGAGGACCTTCCAGATGAAGATGCGCCGCTCGAGCGTGATGGTCAGGACGTCGCCTGGCTTGACCTGATCGGAAGCCTGCGCTGCTTTGTCGCGATTGATGCGGACCCGGCCGGCGACGACCAGTTTCGCCGCCAGCGAGCGCGATTTCACGACGCGGGAGAAGAACAGCCATTTGTCGATGCGCTGGCGGCCTTCGGCAACCATCGAAGCGAGCCGGGTTCTACTTCTTCAATTGGTCGCGCAGAGCGGCGAGCTTGGCGAAGGGCGAATCCGGATCGAAACGCACCGGGCGCTCCTCGCGCGGCTTTGGCTGGAAGGCGGGCTTGCCGCCTTGCGGACCACCCTTGCCATCCGGCCTGCCACCCTTCCAGTCGGGACGGCCTTCGCGGCGGTCGGGACGCTCGCCCTGCGGCCTGTCACGTCGCTGTTCGCCTTCGGCCTGCGGCTTGGGTTTGAACTTCGAGCGGTCGAAGCGCGGCTTGCCGGCTCCATCGCGCCGTCCTTCATGGGCCGGACGCTCTCCGGGTGCAGCGGCGTTCGGTGCGCCGGCGTCCGCAGGCGCATCGCTTCGGCCGCGCGCTTGTCCGTTGCGTGGGCGATTGTTCCTGCGGTTGTCGTCGCGGTTGCGCGGGCGCTGTTCGAAACGACCCTGACGCCACAACAGGATGGGTTTTGGCGCTTCGGCTTCCGGGGCGGGTTCCCCGGTGGCTGCTTCAGTCACCGTCACGGGTTCGTCCGGCGCGGCGTCCGTTGCCGGCGCGGCATTTGACACCAGCTCGGCCGGTGCAACTTCTTCTGCCGCTGCGGCTTCAGTCTCGGCAGCTTCAGCCTCTGCCTGCGGTTCAACCGGTGCCGGTTCAGCAGCAGCCTCGGCAACAGGCGCTTCGTCTTGCACGGTTTCGACCGGAGCGTCCGCCTGTTCTCCCACGGCAGGCGCAGCAGGTTCCGCCGCGGCGTCGGAGGTCATTTCGGTCGCCGTTTCCGAAACGGCCACTGCGTCCGATGCCGGCTCCGACCCTTCGACTGCTGCCTCTGCTGCGGCGTCCGCCGCCTTGGTCTGCTCGGCTCGTGCAGCCTCTTCCGCCGCAAGCTTCGCCATCGCTGCTTCGCGCGCGGCATTGTCCTGTGCTTCGAGCCGCGCCTTGACCTCGACGGCCGGCTTCGGCTCGGCACGGTAGCCGAGACCTTTGAGGATCTCTTCCATGTCGTCCGCGGTGGCGCCGAGGATCGACATCATCGGCGGCGTCACCATGAAGGACTGGCCGTCATAGGCGCCGTCCGGGCGCTGGCCGAGGCCGGGCTTCCAGTTGGTCGCCGGGCGGATCAGATCCGCCAGCCGTTCCAGGATGTCGATGCGCACGGCGCGACGGCCGAGATTGCGGTAGCCGGCAAGCTTGTAGAAGGTCTTGTCGAAGGCGGGGTCGATGACCACCGAGGTGCGACCCGAGGCGAGCGCATGGACCACGTCGCCAAAACCTGGCTTGTCCTTGCCGTCGTTCTTCAGCGCCCACAGCAGCGTCACCAGCCCGGCAGGCGCCGGCTTGATCAGCGCCGGCACGAAGACATGGTAGGCGCCGAAGCGCACGCCAAGCCGGCGAAGGGCTGCGCGGCCTTCCTGGTCGAGCGACTTCATCTCCTCGGCGATGTCGCGGCGGTTGATGAGGCCGAAATTCTCGACCAGCTGGAAGGCGATGCCACGGCCGATGCCGGAAATCTGGTCGGCGTTTTTCAAGTCGACCAGCGGCTTCAGCAGCGACTCGATCTGGAAATTGACGAAACGCTCGGCACGCGCGGCGACCTTGTCGCGCGCCGGGCCGGTCAGCTGTTCGTCGGCCAGCAGCACCAGCCGCGGCTTCAGCGCGTCTTCGCCTGATACAAGCGTGCCGATCGGCGCACCGATCCAGCGCAGCGTGCCATCCGACCCGAGCGCGATATCGCCATTGGCCGAGGCGCCGAAGCGTTCGGCGCGCGCCTCGAACTCGGCGGCCAGCGCCTTCTGGGCAGCGGTGCGCACCGCCTTGGCGTCTTCGCCGCCGGCGGTCTGGTCGGCGGTGAAGCGGAACCCTTGCAGCTCGCCGACATGGTGGCCTTCGACAAGGACGGTTCCGGTAGGACTAATTTCGGCTTCAGGCATGGTATTTTCTCTAAGGCGCCGCATGAGGACGGAAGTCCTGCGGTCTACGAAGCGTTTCGTCAACCGCTCATGCAGCGCATCCGACAATCTGTCTTCGATTTCGCGCGTCTTTTCCTGCCAGTGTGCCTGATCGGCCAGCCAGCCGGGCCGGTTCGACACGAATGTCCAGGTGCGGATCTGGGCAATGCGATGCGAGAGCGTATCAATGTCGCCCTCTGTTGTGTCGGCGCGGCGAACCTGCTCGGCCATATAATTCTCGTCGACATGGCCGTGGCGTGCGAGGTCCGTGTAGATCGAGGCAATGAGGTCGGCATGCTGGGCCGGCGCGATCCTGCGGTAGTCGGGCAGCGCGCAGGCTTCCCACAACAGCGCCACGCGCTTGGCATTGGTGGTGAGTGCGCGGATGTCCTCGTCGCGCGACAGATGCTCGAGCGCCTGTGCATCGACGGCAGGCAATGCCCGTGTCAGTCCCTCGACCGGGGCGTTGGTTTCGATCGAGCGCTTCAGCGCGTCGAGGCTGGCAAAGTCGAAATGTGCGGTGCGCCATTGCAGCACCTTCACCGGGTCGAAGTCGTGGCCTTCGATCTTCTTGATCAGATCCTCGTCCAGCGGGTCGACCTGGCCGGTGACACCGAACGTGCCGTCGCGCAGATGCCGGCCGGCGCGGCCGGCGATCTGGCCAAGCTCGGCCGCCGTCAGATTGCGGTACTGGAAGCCGTCGAACTTGCGATTCTGGGCGAAGGCGACGTGGTCGAGATCGAGGTTGAGACCCATGCCGATGGCATCGGTGGCGATGAGGTAGTCGACATCGCCGGACTGGAACAGCGCCACCTGGGCGTTGCGGGTGCGCGGCGAGAGCGCGCCGAGCACGACGGCGGCACCGCCCTGCTGGCGGCGGATCAACTCGGCGATGGCGTAGACCTCGTCGGCGGAAAAGGCGACGATCGCCGTGCGCCGCGGCAGGCGGGTCAGCTTCTTGGAGCCGGCATAGGCAAGATGCGACAGCCTCGGCCGCGTCACCACCGAGACACCCCTCAGCAGGCGCTGCAGGATACTTTGCATGGTGGCGGCGCCCAGCAGCAGCGTTTCCTGGCGGCCGCGCAGGTGCAGGATGCGATCGGTGAAGATGTGGCCGCGCTCGAGGTCGCCGGCGAGCTGCACCTCGTCGATGGCGACGAAGGCGGCGTCGGTCTCGCGCGGCATGGCCTCGACGGTGCAGACCGAATATTTGGCGCCCGGTGGCTGGATCTTTTCCTCGCCGGTAATCAGCGCAACCTTGTGGGCGCCGACCTTTTCGCAGACGCGGGCGTAGACCTCGCGCGCCAGAAGCCTGAGCGGCAGGCCGATGATTCCACTCTCATGCGCCACCATGCGCTCGATGGCGAGATGGGTCTTGCCGGTGTTGGTCGGCCCGAGCACGGCGGTCACGTCGCGGCCCGACAGGATCAGCGGCTCAGTGTGTTTGGGCTGGATGTTCATCAACCTAGAATAAGGCTTCCGGGACCTGGAGATAAGGCTTCTGGCCTCTGGTTGTCGGGAGCGTGCCTCAAATGGGCGCGTATGACAGGCGACACATAGGGATTTCGGGCGCGAAGCGAAAGCGGAATGTTCCGTCGGCAGCCAGAAGGTGGTTCCGTCAAGCTCTCAATCAGAATGCGGATTAACGGATAGAACGAGTCTGGAACGAATCGGCGACGAATCAGTGACTCCTGCAGGTTCAGCTTTTGTTCACGGCTATATGTGGATTTCGCGACCACGAGACGCACCACATGCTGAATCGCTGAACTGGCCCGTTTCGTGCTAAGAGGGCATTGCCATTAACCTTTGCCGATAAACGATCACAATGGCTTGGCGTGCCTCGACCAAGGTTATGAAATTGTTGATCTTTCTTAATCTGCGTTAAGCAATTGGCAGGGGATTCCGGCTGTCGTCGTTAACGTTCAGCTCAAAGCCGGAACGAATCGGCGACGAATCAGCGATGGCGGAATTTTCCCGTTTTGTTCACCTCAATATCTTGTGTTGTGAACAGCTTATCCACCGAGAATCACAGGCTTGGAAGCTGGTTTCGCACAGGCCGGCCGGGCCGCTGTTAACCTCTGCGTGCCGGATTGGGTCAGCAGCCGTGCTGTCACTTCGAAGGGACCATGGCGCAAACGAAAAACGGGCCGGCGCGCCGGCCCGTCGATCTCTGCGCCTACATCGCCGTCGTCAGGCGAAATACTGGCCGCCATTGGCCGTGATGGTCGAGCCGGTGATGAAGCCGGCATCTTCGGATGCGAGGAAGACGACGCAGCGCGCGATTTCTTCGGGCTCACCGAGGCGGCCGACAGGAATCTGCGGAATGATGCGCTCGTTGAGCACCTTCTCGTCGATCGCCTTGACCATCTCGGTGGCGATATAGCCGGGACAGATGACGTTGACAGTGATGCCGGCGCGCGCCCCCTCTTGGGCGAGAGCCTTGCTGAAACCGATATCGCCGGCCTTGGCGGCGGAATAGTTGACCTGGCCGGCCTGGCCCTTCTGGCCGTTGATCGAGGAGATGGTGATGATGCGGCCGAACTTGCGGTCGCGCATCCCGCTCCACAGCGGATGCGTCATGTTGAAGACGCCGGACAGGTTGGTGTCGATGACCTCTTTCCACTGCTCACGCGTGATCTTGTGGAACATGGCGTCGCGGGTGATGCCGGCATTGTTGACCAGCACCGAGACCGGGCCGAGATCGGCCTCGACCTGCTTGATGCCGGCGGCGCAGGCATCATAGTCGGCGACCGACCATTTGTAGACCGGAATGCCGGTCTCAGCCTTGAATTTCGCCGCTGCGGCATCATTGCCGGCATAGTTCGCCGCAACCGAATAGCCGACGGTCTTCAATGCGATCGAGATCGCCGCGCCGATGCCGCGCGATCCGCCTGTGACGATTGCTACCTTGGTCATGCATTTCCCCTTTTTTGATATCGCCCTGTTGTCGGGCTTGGCAGGCACTGGATACAGAACGGGCGGCTAAAGCGCGTCGCGCTGAAGTAGGTTCAGGCGATGCGCTTCAGCTGTTTGGTTTTATGCATGTCGGTGTTCCCAAAACCGCTGCGCAGTTTTGGGCGACATGCATGCACGCCGCCCGTTTAGTGACTTTCTTCAGAGTGCTTCGACACACATGGCGACGCCCATGCCGCCGCCGATGCACAGGGTAGCGAGACCCTTCTTGGCGCCGCGCCGGCGCATTTCGAAGACCAGCGTGTTGAAGACGCGAGCGCCGGACGCACCGATCGGATGGCCGATGGCGATGGCGCCGCCATTGACGTTGACGATCGAGGGATCCCAGCCCATGTCCTTGTTGACGGCGCAGGCCTGCGCCGCAAAGGCTTCGTTGGCCTCGACCAGGTCGAGATCGCCGACCGACCAGCCGGCCTTTTCCAAGGCCTTGCGCGAGGCGGGAATGGGTCCGGTGCCCATGATCTGCGGATCGACGCCGGCGGTTGCCCAGGACACGATGCGCGCCAGCGGGGTGATGCCGCGCCTCACCGCTTCCGCTTCGCTCATCAGCAGCGCGCCGGCGGCGCCGTCATTGATGCCGGAGGCGTTGGCGGCGGTTACCGTGCCGTCCTTGTCGAAAGCCGGTTTCAGCTTGGTCATGGCGTCGATCGTGGCGCCGTGGCGGATGTATTCGTCCTGGTCAACGATGGTGTCGCCCTTCTTGCCCTTGATGGTGACGGCGACGATCTCGTCCTTGAACTTGCCGGCCTTCTGCGCGGCCTCGGCCTTGTTTTGCGAGGCGAGCGCGAACTGGTCCTGGTCTTCGCGGGTGATCTGGAACTGACGCGCGACGTTTTCGGCTGTGTTGCCCATGTGGTAACCGTTGAAGGCGTCCCACAGCCCATCCTTGATCATGGTGTCGATCAGCTTGAAGTCGCCCATCTTGACGCCGGCGCGCAGGTGCTGGGCATGCGTCGAAAGCGACATCGATTCCTGGCCTCCGGCGACGATCACCTTGGCATCGCCGATGGCGATCTGCTGCATGCCGAGCGCGATGGCGCGCAGGCCCGAGCCGCAAACCTGATTGAGGCCCCAGGCGGTGGTTTCCTTGGGCAGGCCGGCATTGATCGATGCCTGGCGGGCCGGGTTCTGGCCTTGCGCGGCGGTCAGCACCTGGCCGAGGATGACCTCGTCGACCTCGCCTGGTTCGACGCCGGCACGCGACAGCAATTCCGTGATGACGACGGCGCCGAGCTCATGCGCCGGGGTGGCGGCGAAAGCGCCGTTGAAGGAGCCGACCGGCGTGCGCGCCGCACTGGCAATGACGATGGAAGCGGACATTTTCTTCTCCAGACTTCAAGGGTGTTGCTCTGTCGTTGGGGACTTTTCTTGCCCTTTCCCAACCCCAAGTCAAACCGGAAATGGGCATGGCGCCCATGCGCCGCAAGCAGGCCATGCCTTGCCATGGCGGCCATTCGTCCATTGCTGCGCAGCATATTTTGCCTGCCATGCAGCATTTAGTGATCCCGCACTGCACAAACTGCTTGGAATTGTGAGGCTTTTGCGCATATCCTCAAAAAAGGCACAATCGTTATCGGCGGCTTACTCAGAGGCGCGCCGGTGTCCCCGGGAGGATGTAGATGGCCGCTAAAGACGATCCGATCATCATCAAGAAATACGCCAATCGCCGCCTCTACAACACCGGCACCAGCACCTATGTGACGCTCGAGGACCTCGCCGAGATGGTCAAGAAGGGCGAGGAGTTCACCGTCCAGGACGCCAAGACCGGCGACGACATCACGCATCCGGTGTTGACCCAGATCATCTTCGAACTGGAGAACAAGGACGGGCAGAACATGCTGCCGATCCCGTTCCTGCGCCAGCTCATCGCTTATTACGGTGACCAGATGCAGATGATCGTCCCGAGCTTCCTCGAACAGTCGATGCTTGCCTTTTCCAAGGAGCAGGAGCGCTTTCGCGAGCAGATGAAGGGGGCGCTCGGCAAGTCGCCGCTCGACATGATGAAGATCACCACGCCGATCAAGGCGCTGGAGGAACAGACGCGCCGCAACATGGAAATGTTCCAGAATGCGATGCGGCTGTTCACGCCGTTCCCGCCTGCGGGCTCCACGCCAGCCGCTGCGACGTCGCCCGAGCCGGCCAGGAAGGAAACGCCTGACAAGCCCGACGATCTTCAGGAACTGAAGGACCAGATCGCGGCCATGCAGCGCAAGCTCGACACGATGTCCTGAGCGCCTGGCGTTCTTGCGACCTTACACCAGCACGCCCTCATAGCGGCCGCGCGGCCGGATGACACTTCCGCTTGTTATCTGTTCGACCGTGTGCGCGGCCCAGCCGACGCTGCGTGCGAGCGCGAACAGGCGGAACGGTGCATCGCGCGGCAAGCCTAGGCTGCGCGTCAGCGCGGCCAGCCCAAAGTCGATGTTGGGAAGCGCGCCGGTCGCCGCAAAGGCAGCGTCGCGCAGCGACGATAGTGTGCCGTCAACCTCGATCACCGACAGCAGCGCCGCCCCGCGGGGGTCGCCGTCAGGATAGAGCTGATGACCGAACCCCGGCAGCGGCCGGTCATGGCTGAGCCAGCGCCGGATCGTCGCATCGGCGCCATGCCGCGCCGCATCCTCCGCCAGTTGCATCACCGCCTCGCCGGCGCCGCCATGGCGCGGGCCTGACAGCGTCGCGAGCCCTGCCAGCAGGCAAGCGGCCAGCGGCGCGCCGGTCGAGGCTGCGACGCGCGCGGCGAAGGTCGACGCATTCAGTTCATGATCGGCAAGCAGGACAAGCGCACGGCGGATCGCATCGGCGCGGCCGGCATCCACCGACCAGTCCTGCGCAAGCCGCTGATGGACGGGATTTGACCCCGCCGGTGCGCCCAGCGCGGCGGCCAGCACGCCGACCGCGTGCGCGGCATCGGCATGCAGCGAGGCGGCGCTGCGCCCGAGCGACGGGCGCCCCTGGCCAGCAAGCACGGCAAGTTGCGCAAAGGCCGAGGCTCGGCCAGCTTGATGGGGTGCGTCCGGCGACGCTGCTTCGAAAGCCACCGGTTTCGGCAGAGCCCACAGAACGGCGGCGGCTTCTTCCAGTGTGGCGTGCCCGGAGAGCACTGCGGCGTCCTGCCCGCGATAGATAAGCCGACCGCGCGAGACGGTCGAAATCGCCGTTACGATCGAGGGCTCGCCCCAGGCGATGGCGCTTTCGGCGATGACTGACGGGCTGCGGCCGCGCGCCCGGCGGGTCGCCAGTGCGGCGATATCGTCGGCGCGGTACTGGCTGCGGCGCGGATCGGCGCGGTCGGGCCGCATGCCGATGCGCCCACGGCTGACATAGGCGTACAGCGTCTGCGCCCGCACCTTGAGTCTCTCCAGCGCCTCTTCCCGGGACAACCACTCGGACATATCGAGCCCTGATATTGATTCTATTGATCAAGATTGATGGAAACGTTGCCCATCTCTATCTCCGATCCGGAAATGCTTCAAGGAGACAGGCTATGGCGAATGGGCTCGATGATGTGGTGGCGGCGGAAACCGTGCTTTCCGATGTGGATGGTCTTGGCGGCCGTCTGACGATCCGAGGTCATTCGCTGCCGGAGTTGGCCGGCCGCTGGAACTATGCGCAGGTGATGCGGCTGCTGCTCGACGGCTTCTTCAACGACCTTCCCGATGATGCGCAACTGACGCGGACGCTGGGACAGGCGCGTGCGGACGTGTTCGAACGGCTCTTGCCCTCGCTGCCTTCGCTGGCGCCGCTCGATGTCTACAGCGCCATGCGCGCCGGCATGGCGCAGCTGCCGGATGGCGAGACCTTGACCGACGCCTTGCTGCTGATCGCGGCGCCCGCCGTGCTGACGCCGGCGCTGCTGCGCCTGCGGCGCGGCGAGGCGCCGATCGCGCCGGACAGCCGCACCGATCATGCCGCCGACATGCTGAGGATGCTGGGCGGCCGCGTCGCCTCGCCGGCGCTCACAAAAGCGCTCGACACCTATCTGGTGACCGTCTGCGACCACGGCCTCAACGCATCGACCTTTGCGACGCGCGTGGTCGCCTCCACGCAGGCCGGCCTGACATCCTCTGTGCTGGCCGGGCTTGGCGCGCTCAAAGGGCCGCTGCATGGTGGCGCGCCTGGCCCCGTCATCGAGATGCTGGATGCGATCCAGGCGCATGGCGATGCCGCCGGCTGGCTGCGCAACGAGATCGCGCAGGGCAGGCGCATCATGGGGTTCGGCCATCGCATCTACCGTGTGCGCGATCCGCGCGCCGATGTGCTGAAGGCCGTCGTGCGGCAACTCGGCGGCGAGGGCGAAACCGGTCGCCGGCTGGCCTTTGCGGAGACCGTCGAGCAAACGGCGCTCGAGGTGCTTAGGATCGCCAAGCCGCAGCGTTCGCTGCAGACCAATGTCGAGTTCTACACCGCGCTGGTGCTGCAAGCGGCGGGCTTTCCGCCGCAAGCTTTCAGCAATGTCTTTGCCGCCGGGCGCGTGGCCGGCTGGATCGCGCATGCGCGTGAACAGCAGACGACTGGACGGCTGATCCGACCGCAGTCGCGCTATATCGGGCCGGTGCCGGACCTGGTCGCCTGAGGTTCTTTCGGCGCCTGGCGAGCGACACCGATCCGATCAGGATCCTCCTGGTGAGCGGCCGTGTGGCCGCTCATGACGAAAATTTCATCTCGTCGAAAAATTCTGGCCGCTGTTATTGCGTCGCATTGAGCATATATGCTGCACTGCAACATAAGATCGCTCTTGCCGCAACCAGAGGATTTCGACCTTGGCCGCCAGAAAAACCGCAGTCATCACCGGCTCCACATCGGGCATTGGCCTGGCCATCGCCCAGGCGCTGGCGGCCGAAGGCCATAACGTCGTCGTCAACTCCTTCTCCGACACGGCTGCCGACCACGCCATCGCTGACGCGATCGCCAGACAGCACAAGGTGAAGACGGCCTATATCAAGGCCGACATGTCGAAGCCGGCCGAATGCCGGGCGCTGATCGCCAAGGCGGCCGAGACATTCGGTTCGGTCGATATTCTCGTCAACAATGCAGGCATCCAGCATGTCGCGCCGGTGGAAGAGTTCCCGATCGAGAAATGGGACGCCATCATTGCCATCAACCTGTCGTCGGCGTTCCACACCATCGCGGCCGCCATCCCGCTGATGAAAAAGGCCGGCGGCGGCCGGATCGTCAACATCGCCTCGGCGCATGGCCTGGTCGCGTCGCCGTTCAAATCGGCCTATGTCTCGGCCAAGCACGGCATCATGGGATTGACCAAAACCGTTGCGCTCGAACTGGCGCGCGAAAAAATCACCTGCAACGCCATCTGCCCCGGCTATGTGCTGACGCCGCTGGTCGAGGCGCAGATTCCCGACCAGATGAAAGCCCATCAGATGGACCGCAAGACCGTCATCCGTGAGGTCATGCTGGACAAGCAGCCGACCAAGGAATTCGTTACGGTGGAGCAGATCGCGGCAGCGGCGGTGTTCCTGTGCTCGGACACGGCAGCGCAGGTCAACGGCACGCATCTCTCGGTCGACGGCGGCTGGACCGCCGCGTGAGGCGCAAAACTCTCTTATCCACCCAAAGGGACAGATCAAGGACGACGCCATGACCAAGAACGGCAAGGCGGAGGAGACGAAGAAGATCAACGTAGCGCTTCAGGGCGGCGGCTCACACGGGGCCTTTTCCTGGGGTGTGCTCGACCGGCTGCTGGAGGACGGACGGCTGGAGATATCAGCAGTGTCCGGCACCAGCGCCGGCGCTATGAACGCGGTGGCGCTGGCCGACGGATATGTGCGCGGCGGTGTCGAAGGCGCGCGGCAAAAACTTGACGATTTCTGGCGCGCGGTGGCGGCCAAGGGGCGGTTCAGCCCGGTGCAGCGCATGCCGTGGGACGTCGCCTGGGGCAACTGGTCGATCGAGAACACGCCCGGCTATCTCTTCTTCGACACCATGTCGCGGGTGTTCTCGCCCTATGTCGCCAACCCACTCGGCCTCAATCCGCTGCGCGACGTGGTGCAGCAGGAGATCGATTTCGAGAACGTCCGCGCCTGCAAGTCGATGGAACTGTTCATCTCGGCGACCAATGTCGAGACCGGACAGTTGCGCGTCTTTTCCGACGGCGAGATCGACCTCGATACGGTGATGGCCTCGGCCTGCCTGCCGCAATTGTTCCGCGCCGTCGAGATCAAGGGCGTGCCCTATTGGGATGGCGGCTATGGCGGCAATCCGGCGCTTTATCCGTTCTTCAAGACGGCTGCGACCGAGGACGTGCTTCTGGTGCAGATCAATCCGGTGGTGCGCGAGGGAACACCAAGAAGCGCCAACGAGATCCAGAACCGCATCGACGAGATCACCTTCAACGCCGGGCTGCTGCGCGAATTCCGCTCGATTGCCTTCGTCAAGGAGCTGATCGCCGCCGGCCGTCTGCCGCATGGCGAGTATCGCGACATCCGCATGCACCGCATCGATGCCGACGAGGCGTTCAAGGACCTGTCGGCGTCCTCGAAGGTCAATGCCGAATGGGCGTTCCTGACCTATCTCAGAGATCTCGGCCGCACCGCCGCCAGCGACTGGCTGGAAGAGAATTACGACGCCGTCGGCAAGCGACCGACGCTCGATCTCTCCGGCGAACTGGATGACGGCTACAAGCCGGTGCGCGGTCCGGCACCCGGCCGGCGGGTCAAGGAATTTCTTGCGGCGCGCAAGAACCCGGAGGCGGAGCGCCGGCGCGCCTGAGCGACCAATCGATGTGCATCGATTGGTCCGCAATCATGCTTTCAAGGTCAGGTCGATCACCCTGATCAGGGCAGCGGCTGCCTGCCGCTGCCCCTCCGGATCTCTGATCCGCGCCTTCATGCCTTCCAGCCCGTCGAGCAGCATGTCGGCAAGCAGTTGCGCCGACAGGCCCCTGGCCGCCAGATCGACGCCGTTCCTGGCTGCCTCGCCCTCTATCGCGGCGCCGATGTGTTGGCCAAGCCCGCCGCGCCAGCAGCCCACCAGATCGCCAAGGCTCGATTTCATGTCCAGCAATTCGGCGCCGTGCGGCGAGGCAACGACCGCGCTCATCATCGAGATAAAGGCCTCATCGATGGCTCGCATCATGCGCTCGGTGAAAGGGCCATCGCCGGCTAGGGCAAATCTTGCCGCCTCGACCGAGCGCGACAGGATCATCATGGCGATGGCGCGGAAAATGTCGGTCTTGTTCTTGAACAGGAGATAGAGCGCCGGGCGCGACATGTCGGCGGCACGGGCGATGTCGTCCATGGTGGTGCGCGAGAAGCCATAGGCCAAAAACACCTTCATCGCGCCATCCAGAATACGGGCGCGTTTGGGATCGGCGGTGGCGGTGTCTTCGATCTGGTTCATCGAGCAATTCTATCCTGCAAAATCCTAATTGACAAAATGACGAAATTTGTCAATCTGTATCGGAGCGAAACGGCCGGGAGGCCGCTTCGCCCTTGGCAGTGGACGACAACAAAGGGTATCCCCATGCGCCTCACCGTCGACGGTCAGTCATTCGATATCGACGCCGATCCGGACATGCCGCTGCTGTGGGCACTGCGTGATCTCATTGGCAAGACCGGGCCAAAGTTTGGCTGCGGCATCGCCGCCTGCGGCGCCTGCACTGTGCATGTCGACGGTCAGCCGGTGCGTTCCTGCTCACTCCCGGTTGGGCAGGTCAGCGGCGCTGTCACGACTATTGAAGGCATCGGCACGGCAGGCGGACTGCATCCGGTGCAGCAGGCATGGCTGGAGGAACAGGTCGCGCAATGCGGCTACTGCCAGGCCGGCCAGATCATGAGCGCGGTGGCGCTGCTCGATGAAGTCGCCGACCCGAGCGATGCCGACATCGACAACGCCATGGGCGGCAATCTCTGCCGCTGCGGCACCTATCCCAAAATCCGCTCGGCCATCAAAAAGGCCGCGGCGCTCAAGACGGCGGGGCTCTGACCATGGCCAGTGTCGGAAAGATCGCCCGCCGCACGTTTCTGATCGGCGCTGCCGCTGTCGCGGGCGGCGTTGCCGTCGGCTACTACTACTATCGCAAGCCGTTCCCGAACCCGCTCGAGGCCGAGCTTGGCAAGGGCGAGGCGACGTTCAACCCTTATGTGAAAATCGGCGCCGACAACACCATCACCATCGTCGCGCCGCGCGCCGAGATGGGGCAAGGCATCTCGACGACCCTTGCGGCCATGGTCGCAGAGGAACTCGACGTCGGGCTCGACCGGGTCATGGTCGAGCATGGACCGGCATCCCATGCCTACTACAACGCCGCGATCCTCGAGGAGGGCGGTCCGTTCGCCTTCTTCGATGAAAGCATGACCGCGCAGGCGGTGCGTTCCGGTCTCGGTGTGGTCGGCAAATTCCTTGCCCTGCAGGGCACCGGCGGTTCGGCTTCGACACGCGACGGTTTTGACAAGATGCGGCAAGCGGGTGCCGCTGCCCGGCAGATGCTGGTCGCAGCGGCAGCGCAAAAACTGGGTGTCGCGGCGGCCGATCTGGAAACGGCCGACGGTTCGATCCTGCACAAGGCGTCGGGCAAATCGCTGACCTACGGCGCGGTCGCCGCGGCTGCCGCCGCGATGGCGCCGCCGGCCGAAGTCAGGCTCAAGGACCGGGCCGACTGGAAGCTGCTGGGAAAGCCGCAGAAGCGCATCGACATGCTGGCAAAGCTCACCGGGGCGCCGATCTTCGGCATCGATGTCCGGCTGCCGGAGATGGTCTACGGCACGGTCAAGATGAGCCCGCGCTTCTGGTCGAAGCCGGTCAAGGCGGACCTCTCCAAAGCCGAGAAAATGCCTGGGGTGATCAAGATCGTGCCGCTCGAGACGAATTACGGCCATGGCTTCGGTATCATCGCGAATAATACATGGGCAGCATTCAAGGCGGCCGAGGCGATCGACGCCCAGTGGTCCGATCCTGAATATCCGCTCAGCAGCGCCGCCATTTCAGATGTGCTGAAGCAGGCGCTTGCCACCAAGGGGTCGGCGATGCGCGACAATGGCGATGTCGAAACCGCCTTTGCCGACGCGCCGCGCGAAAGCATCATCGAGGCAGACTATGCCGTGCCCTATCTGGCGCATGCGACGATGGAGCCGATGAACGCCACGGCACAGTTCAGGGACGGTGCGCTCGACATCTGGTGCGGCAACCAGGCGCCGACCCTGGTGCGGCAGCTTTGCGCCAACGCGGTCGGCATCGAGCAGGACAAGATCAATGTGCACACCACCTTCATGGGCGGCGGTTTCGGCCGGCGCGTCGAGATGGACTACGCGCTGTGTGCCGCGCTGATGGCGAAGGAGACGGGCGGACGCCCGATCAAGGTGACCTGGACGCGTGAAGAAGACATGCGCCACGACGCCTACCGACCGGCCGCAATAGGCAAGTTCCAGGCGCGGCTCGGTGACGATGGCATGCCGATCGCGGTCGACATGAAGATGGCCTCGCCATCGGTGATTGCCGGTACGCTGCGCCGGCTGTTCCCCTCGGTATCGCCGCTCGGTCCCGACAAGACCATTGTCGACGGCGCCTATGATCAACCCTACACCATCCCGAATTACCGGGTCAGGGGTATCGCGGCGCCGGTCTCCATCCCTGTCGGCTCCTGGCGTTCGGTCGGCAGTTCGGTCAACGGGTTCTTCCATGAGGGCTTCATGGACGAGATCGCGGTCGCCGGAAAAATCGATCCGGTCGAGATGCGCAAGAGACTGATGGCCGCCTATCCCTCGGCGGTGAAGGTGGTCGAGAAAGTCGCCGCGATGGCGAAATGGGGCGAGGCGCTGCCCGCCGGCAAGGCCAAGGGCATGGCCTTCACGCTGTCCTTCGGCAGTTGGGTCGGCGAGATCGTTCAGGTGGCGGACACGCCGGCCGGCATCCGCATCGAGAAGGTGTGGATCGCCGCCGATGTCGGCACCGCGCTCGATCCCGGCATCATCGAGGCGCAGTTGATTTCCGCCGCCATCTACGGCCTTTCGGCGGCGATGGGTCAGGAAATCACCTTCGCCGACGGCATGGTCGAACAGTCGAACTTCCACGATTTCGATGCCATGCGGATATTCCAGTGCCCGGTCTTCGAAGTAGCCATCCTGGAAAATTTCCACAAGATGGGCGGCGTCGGCGAGATCGGCACACCGCCGGCGGCTCCAGCACTCGCCAACGCCATCTTCGCGCTCACCGGAAAGCGCATCCGCACGCTGCCGCTGTCGAAAACGGTGGCCTTCGCATGAAGAAGCTCCTCATCATGCTGACGCCTGCTGCCATGCTCGTGCTCGCAGCGCCGTTTGCGATTGCGCAAGAGAGCCAGACGCCCGCGCCGGCGACCGTCGACGTGGCGAAAGGCCTGTCCGAATGGGACAAGGTCTATGCGGTGTTCTCGCATCCGCGCTGCGCCGACTGTCATGTCGCGGACGACCGGCCGCGATGGTCGGGTGCGCACTATCGCGGTACGCGCGTTCACGCCTTCAATGTCCAGCGCGGTGCTGACGGGTCGGGCTTCGGCAATCCGGGCCTGCGCTGCACGACTTGCCATTTCTCTAGCAATTCCAAGGCATTGCACGGGCCGCCCGGGGCCGAGAACTGGCATCTGGCGCCGGCCGAGATGGCCTGGTTCGGCAAATCCTCGGCCGAAATCTGCGCCCAGATCAAGGATCCCCTGCGCAATGGCAACCGCAGCTTGAAGGACATCGCGCTGCATGTTCGCGACGACAGATTGGTCGCCTGGGGCTGGGCGCCGGGGCCGGATCGTGAACCGGCTCCGGGCTCTGCCGAAGCGACCTATCAAGCGATCGAAGACTGGGCCGCGGCGGGCGCATCTTGTCCGCCGGGGCAATGATCTTGCAACTTTCAGACTATATTGCGGTGCAACTTTGATGTAGAAGCGCGCTTCGCCGATCACGGCAAATTGAACACGGCTTGGCGCGCACCCATATCGGCGACGCGCCCGCGTTATGAGGACGCTGGCCGAACCCGCAGTGGGAAACAACGACGATGCCGAGAATCAGGTTTCACAAGCTTGCAGCCATTGTTGTGCTCATTGGTTTCGCGGCGTGGATGGCGACAGGCGAGTTTTCGTCGGTCGGCAGCGTAGCCGCCAACAAAGCCAAGGCAGCCGAAGCCGAACAGGCCAAGGCGCCGGACGCGGCCAAGCCGAAGACGGCTGAAGCCGAGCCGAAGGCACCGCTGCGCACCGTTGCGGTGGTGACGCCGCCACGCAAGACCTATGCACGCGCCATCCGCATTTCCGGGCTGACCGAAGCCGACAAGCGGGCGGTGCTGGCGACGCGCGTCGCCGGTGTCATCGACAAGCTGCCTGTCAAGCAAGGCGATCACGTCAAGACCGGGGATCTGGTGCTGATGCTTGCAGCGGAAGAAAAGATCTCGATGGTCGACAACGCCAAGCAGTTGGTGGTGCAGCGCCAGGCCGAGTTGGACGCAGCCTTGCGGCTGATGAAGACCGGCAATCTGCCGAAGCTGCAGCTCGACACCGCGCGCTCGAACCTGACCTCGGCGCAGTCGCAACTGGAAACGGCACAGGCCGAACTCGACCGCAACGAGGTGAAGGCGCCCTTCGACGGCGTTATCGACCGGGTGCCGGTGGAACTTGGCAGTTCCATCATGCAGGGCGGCGAGGTGGCAACCATCCTCAAGCTCGATCCGGTGATTGCCCGCGGCGAAGTCAGCGAGCGCGATCTCGGCTACCTGAAACTCGGGGACAAGGCCACCATACGGCTGGTCAGCGGCCAGACTGTCGAAGGCACCGTGCGCTACATCAGCCGCGACGCCTCTTCGGCGACCCGCACCTTCCGCGTCGAGGTTGCCGTCCCCAATGCCGACGGCTCCGTGCCGGCCGGCATGACGGCGGAAATCGCACTCAGCGCGTTGCCGACCGATGCGGTGCTGCTGCCGCGCTCGGTGGTGACGCTCGGCGACAAGGGCGACCTCGGCATCCGTGCCGTCGGCAAGGACAACAAGGTTGCGTTCTTCCCCATCGACCTCGTCGACGACACGCCGACCGGCCTGGTGCTTGGCGGCATCCCTGCCGATGCGCGCATCATCGTTGCCGGCCAGGAACTGGTGAAGGAAGGCGATGAGGTCAAGCCGGTCGAAGCCGACCAGGCAACCATCCAGAAACTGCTGGGCGAAGCGACCGCCGGCACGCAGTAGCATGGGATACGGCGGACAGACCCCGGGCGGGGACACTTGGCTGCGACGCAGCTCGTGAAATTCAAGAACAGGCGTTAGCCATGGATATCGTCAGACTCGCAATCAACAATGCCCGCCTGACCATCTCGGTGCTGGTCTTCCTGCTGCTCGCCGGCTGGGTCGCCTATCAGTCGACGCCGAAGGAAGCCGAGCCCGACGTTCCGATTCCGATGATGTATATCAGCCTGATCTATCAGGGCATTTCGCCGGAGGATTCGGAGCGCCTTCTGCTGCGGCCGATGGAAAGCAAGCTGAAGAGCCTGAAAGGCCTCAAGGAAATGCGCTCGGCCGCCTTCCAGGGCGGCGGCTATGTGCTGGTCGAGTTCCAGCCGCAGACAAATCTGGCGACGGCCTTGCAGGACACGCGCTCCAAGGTCCAGGACGGCAAGGCCGACCTGCCGCAGGCGGCCGAAGAGCCGGTCGTTACCGAAGTCAACATCTCCGAATTCCCCGTCCTCGTCGTCACCCTGTCGGGCGAATTGCCCGAACGCGTGCTGACCGCCGCCGCGCGCGAACTGCGCGACCGTATCGAGGAAGTGCCAGGCGTCCTGGAGGGCTCGTTGCAGGGTTCGCGAGACGATCTTGTCGAAGTCGTCATCGATCCGATGAAACTGTCGTCCTACGGGTTGCAACTCGATCAGCTGATCGGCGCTGTCGGGGCCTCCAACAGTCTGGTCGCCGCCGGCAATATCGAAGGCTCGGAAGGCAAATACGCCGTCAAGGTGCCGTCACTGATCGAGACGCCCGAGGACGTGGCGGCCTTGCCCGTGGTCGCCGGCCCCAATGCCGTGGTGCAGGCCAAGGACATCGCGACGATCCGCTCGACCTTCGCCGATGCCACGACGATTACGCGCCTCAACGGCAAGCCGGCCATCGCCATCGAAGTCAAGAAGCGCATCGGCGCCAATCTGATCGACACGCTCGCCAAGGTGAGGGAGGTGTCCGACGCCTACGTCAAGACGATGCCGCAAGGCATGAACGTCACCTACACCCAGGACAAGTCGGTCTTCGTCAACCAGTTGCTCGGCGATCTGCAGAACCACGTCATGATCGCCGTCATCCTGGTGTTCATCGTCATCCTCTACGCGCTGTCGGGTCGTGCCTCGCTGCTGATCGGCCTGGCCATTCCGTCGTCTTTCCTGATCGGCATCCTGCTGCTGGCGATGATGGGCTACACGATCAACATGATCGTGCTGTTCAGCCTGATCCTGGCTGTCGGCATGCTGGTCGACGATGCCATCATCGTCACCGAGTTCGCCGAACGGCGGATGAGCGAAGGCATGCCGAAGGCGGAAGCCTTCGCATTGGCCGCCAAGCGCATGGCCGGTCCGGTCATTGCCGCGACGATGACGCGCATAGCCGCCTTCTCGCCACTGCTGTTCTGGCCGGGCATCATCGGCGACTTCATGAAGTACATGCCGATCACCCTGATCGTCACGCTATCGGCCTCGATGCTCTATGCGCTGGTGTTCGCGCCGACGCTGGGGGCGATCTTCGCCAAGGCGCCGGAGCATCATGAGGATGACAATCGCGACGGCTGGTACATGGCGATCGTCAAGCAGGCGGTGCGGTTTCCGATTACGGTGGTTTTGCTGACGGTCGCTCTGCTGTTCGGCGTCGGCTTTGCCTATTCGAAATATGGCGCCGGTGTCGAATTCTTCCCCAGTGTCGAGCCCGACTACGGCCTGCTCTACGTGCACGCGCGCGGCAACCTTTCGCTGGCCGAAATGGATACGGCGACCAAGATTGCCGAAAACAGGATGCTCGGCTGGCCCGGCATCAAGTCGGTCTACACCCGCGTCGGCAAGACACAAGGCGGCGGCCAGGATGTCCCTGAAGACGTCGTCGGCGTCATCCAGTACGAATTCATAGATTGGCGCGAGCGCAAGTCGGCGAACCAGATCCTGAACGATTTGCGCGGCGTCATGGCCGGCATTCCCGGCGTCGATGTCGAGGTGCGCGTGCCGGAGGCCGGTCCGCCGACCGGCAAGCCGATCCAGATCAGGCTTTCGGCCGTCGACCCCAAGGGGCTCGACGACAAAGCGCGCGCGGTTGCGGCACGCATCGGCAAGGTGCCTGGCGTCATCGACATTTCCGACGGCCTCCCGCCGCCCGGCGTCGACTGGGCGCTCGAGGTCGACCGTGCCAAGGCAGCGCAATATGGCATCAGCCCAACCGCTGTCGGCACAGTGGTGCAACTGGTGACCAACGGGCTGAAGCTTTCGGAATACCGGCCTGCCGGCGCCGACGACGCCGTCGACATCAGGCTGCGTCTGCCGGAAGACCGGCGCACGCTGTCGACGCTCGACGAGCTCAGGGTGCAGACCTCGCAAGGCTCGGTGCCGATCTCGAATTTCGTCGTGCGCAAGCCGGAGCCGACGGTTGGTATCCTCAACCGTATCGACGGCGCGCGCACGGTGGTCGTCCAGGCAAACGTTGCCGCAGGCGCCCAGGTCGCGGCCGTGCAGGCGGAGGTCACCAAGGCTGTCTCCGGGATGGATCTCGGCAGCGGCATACGTTGGAAGCTGGCCGGCTCGAACGAAGACAGCGCCGAGGCCAGCGCCTTCCTTGGCAAGGCCTTCGGGGCGGCGATCTTCCTGATCTTCCTGGTGCTGCTGATGCAGTTCAACAAATTCACCAGCGTGCTGATGGTGCTGTCCTGCGTGGTCATGGCGACGGTTGGCGTGTTCCTGGGGCTGCTGATCACAGGCGAGACCTTCGGCATCGTCATGTCGGGCATTGGCGTCATCGCTCTGGCCGGCGTGGTGGTGAACAACAACATCGTGCTGATCGACACCTATGACCGGCTGCGCGAAGAAGGCTGGGACAAGATGGACGCGGTGCTGCAGACCTGCCGCGAGCGCGCCCGGCCGGTGGTGCTGACGGCCGTGTCGGCGATCCTCGGCGTGTTGCCGATCGCCTTCGGCCTTGGGCTGGAAATCTTCCATCACGAGACGACGATCAACGCGCCGTCGACGCAATGGTGGATTTCGCTGTCCTCGGCGATCGTCTTCGGCCTGTCCTTCGCCACCTTGCTGACGCTGGTGGTGACGCCGTCGATGCTGATGATTTTCACGCGCAGCAAGAACAGCCGCTTCTATGCGTTTTTCCGCCGGCTGTTCCGGCGCGGCAAGGGAACGGTTTCGCCGACCGACAGGCTTGGCCAGGAAGCAGGCGACGAACCGGAAATCGCCTTTCCGAAAGCCGCCGAATAGACCCCATCGCCGATTTGACCGGCAGAGGCCGCCCGGAACAACCGGGCGGCCTCTGCATTGTCTCTGAGCGAAACGTCGAAGCGAGGGCTTCTCATGCCGATCACCACCATCGTCATCATCGTCCTGATCCTTGTCCTCATCGGCGCGGTGCCGGCCTGGCCGCATTCGCGCTCCTGGGGTTATGGGCCGTCGGGTATTGTCGGCGTCGTGCTGGTGGTGCTCATGGTGTTGCTGTTGATGGGACGGCTCTGAGGCGCCCTCTCGTGGATTGTTCAGTGTGCAGAGGGGCGGCGCCCGTGATCGCGGGAGTCAGGCAGCTTTCGCAACGCCATCCACGGTGGCAATGCCGATATCGCCAAGAGCTTCAGCAACCGCCTGATCCAACGGCGTGTGCGGGATCTCGCCGACGATGCCTTCCAGCCGTATCGAAGCCAGCTGATGCGGCTCGAAGCGCAGGTAGGACATGGAGACGATCTCGCGCCACATCGCCACGAACGGGCTGCCAGCGCGCAGCACCCACCAGGGCATCGAAGTCATCTTGAGCGGACGACCAATAGCCTTCTCGGCAGCGGCCTTGATCTGCAGATCGGTGACCGCGTGGCCCGGAAAGTTCAGCGCTTCATAGAAGCCGAGCTTGTCCAGATTGCGCGCCAGCGCGACGAAACCCACAGCGAAGTCAGGCAGATAGGCCCATTCATGCACGAGCTCGACCGGGCCAGGCGCGGTGTAGATACCTTTGTTGATCTTGGCGGCAACGATCAGGTCGAACCATGATCCGCTGCCGGTGCCGCCGAAGAAATCGCCGGCCCGCAGAAGAATGGTGCGGACGCGGCTCGCGTCGGCCTCGCGACGAAACAACTCCTCCATGGCGCAGCGGATGCGGCCCTTTTGCGTGGTCGGGTGGAAGGGTGTGTCTTCCGATATCACCGCCGGCATCGGCGAGCCGTAATTGTAAACGGTGCCGGGGAAGAGATGCAGTGCGCCGTTCGCATGGCAGGCGGCCATGACATTCTGCGCCATCGGCAGGCACTTGCACCAGTCGGTGTAGATCGGGTTGAGGCCGTTGAAGACGATATCGACACCTTGCGTGGCACGGATGAGGGCCTCGCGGTCGAGAGCGTCGCCGGCAACGGCCGTGGCGCCTTTGAGTTCGGCCGGCACCTTGCCGTTGCGGGTGACGGCGCGGACCTCGTAGCCCGCGTCGATGAAGGCCTTGGCGACCACGCGGCCGAGCCGGCCACCGGCACCGAGAATTGCGATCTTGGTCATTGGAAGCACTCCTGGTTGGGATTTAGTGGTCGGTCGGGCGATCGAGATCAGCGGCAAGCGCGATTGGGATCAGCGACAGGCGCGATCGGGATCAGCGACAAGCGCGATCGGGATCAGCGGCTGCCGAAGAGATCGCGGTTGCTGCCCTGTGTGACCGGCTTCCGGATGGCCGCATCGGGGTTGTGAATCGAAGCGGTGGCCGTGTCGTCGGTGCTGGTGGCGGCCGGCTGGCTGGCGTCGTTCGAACCAAACTTGTCGCTGCCGGCAAAAGCGGCGCTGACGGAAATGAGGGTGGCGGCGGTGGTGAGAGCGATCTTGGTCATCTGAGTTCTCCTGGTTGGTGTTTGCAGTCCGTGTTGGTGTCTGCAGCTGGAATATGGTCGCTTCGAATACGAATGGAAATTGACTAAAGGTGGCGTTATGATATTCATAAATGAATGGCAGAAATCGACTGGAACCTGATCAAGAGCTTTGTCACCGTGGCGGAATCCGGCAGCCTGTCGGCTGCCGCGCGAAAGCTTTCGGCCAGCCAGCCGACGCTTGGCCGTCACATCGGCGAGTTGGAACAGGCGCTGGGCGTCACGCTGTTCCGTCGAGGACGGCACGGCTACGAACTGACGGAGGCCGGCAGCACGCTGTTCGAACGCGGCAAGGCGGTCAGCGAGCAGGCAAGCGCCTTCTCACTCCTGGCACTGGGTTCGGTTGAGGCTATCGAAGGCACGGTGCGTATCGCCGCCAGCGAGGTCGTGGCGGCTTATGTCCTGCCTGAGATGACGATGCGGCTGGGGATCGAGGAGCCCGGCATCGAGGTCGAGATCGTCGCTTCCAATCAGGTTGAGAACCTGCTGCGTCGAGATGCCGACATCGCCATCCGCATGGTCAAGCCGGCGCAGAACGAGCTGATGGCACGCAAGGTCTGCGACATCGAGCTCTGCGCCTGCGCGGCCAAATCCTATCTCGACAGGCGCGGCCGTCCGCTGAAGCCTGCCGATCTTGTCGACCACGATCTGGTCGGCTTCGACCGCGGCGACGAGATCATCAGGGATTTTACCCGGCACGGCATCCCCGTCACCCGGAGCAGCTTCCGCTTCAGGGCCGACAACCAGATTGTTTTGTGGGAAGCGGTGCGGGCGGGAAACGGCATTGGTCTTGGCCAGGAGCCGCTGGCCGACAGGGATCCTTTGATTGAGAAGGTGCTGCCTGACCTGCCGCTGCCAGTTCTGCCGGTGTGGCTGGCGATGCATCGCGACGTGCGTACCAGCGTGCGCATCCGCCGTGTGGTGGATTTCCTTCACGAGGAGCTGAAACGCTATTCGGCGGGTGCTGGCGCGAATTCGGCGCGGTGAGCGAGCCCGGCCATCAGCAACACGATGATCAGCAGTCCCGACATGGTGATGAAGATCGGGCCGAAGCTGGAATGCTCGGCAACGAAGCCGATCGCCGACGGCGCCACCAGTATGCCGCAGTATCCGATCGTCGTGACCACGCTCATGCCGGTGCCGGAAGACATGCCTTCCTGGTTGCCGCCGGCCGAAAAGATGATCGGCACCATATTGGCGATGCCGAAGCCGCAAAAGGCAAAGGCTGCAATGGCGAGCCAGGGCGAGGGCGCCAGGCCAGCCACCAGCATGCCGACCGCGGCTACGAGGGCCGACGCGCGTAGCGTCGTCACCGCGCCGAAGCGATTGCGTATGCCGTCGCCGAAGAACCGCGTAACCGCCATGACGCCTGAAAATCCGGCGTAGGCGAGGCCGGCGACGGCGAGATCGGCGCCGAGCTCCTGGCGCAGATACAGGGCTGCCCAGTCGAGCACCGCGCCCTCGGAGATCATCGCCAGTAACGCCATCAGCCCAATCAGATAAACCAGCGGGTTTGCCGGCAGTGCGAATTTGTGGTGCTCGGCCGCCTGCGGTCTGTCTTCGGCGAGGAGATAGCGAACGGCCACCGCGATCACCGCGAAGGCAAACGCCGTTACTGCCGCCGCGTGGACGAGGTGGCCGTAATGCTGGATGGCAAAACCGCCGAGGCCGCCACCGGCAAAACCGCCGAGACTCCAGAAGCCGTGCGAAGACGACATGACGGCGCGGGAGAGCCGCCGTTCGACCACCACGGCGTTGGCATTCATCGCAACGTCCATGCCACCGATCGAGCCGCCGAAGATGATCATGGCCGCGGCCGCCAAGGGTACGTCGGGCGCCAGCGCCACGACCATGAGACCGAGGCTGCCGCACAGGGCGAACCAACGCAGTACGGTGCGCGAACCATGTCTGGAGATCAAATGGCCACACCAGGTCATCGCGACGACGGCGCCGACCCCAAACAAGAGAATCAGCAGACCGAGCGTGAACTTCGAAATCTCCAGCCGGGTCAGGAACACCGGAATCTGCGGCGCCCAGCTGCCCGTCAGGAAGCCGTTGGCGAGGAAAATGGCCGCGAGCGCCCATCGTCCGCGAATGGCAGTCAGCTTGGCAGTTGACGCGTTCATGAGGCGAATCCCGCAAGAAATGGCTTCGCGCGGCAAATTAGATCGATTCAATTTTCAGTCAAGGCTCTTTCGGGAAGCATTTTTTGAGCCAAACACAGCCTTGAGTGATCGCCGGCCTTAATGGTCCTTGGGGCGCCTTGCCTCGAATTCGGCCTTCTTGGCGTCGGAGGCCTCGGTCTGGTTGAGCGCCTGCCATTGCGCATAGGGCATGCCGTAGACGATCTCGCGCGACTGATCCTTGGTGAGATCGACGCCCTCGGCATTGGCTGCCTCGCGATACCAGTTCGACAGGCAGTTGCGGCAGAAGCCGGCGAGGTTCATCAGGTCGATGTTCTGCACGTCGTTGCGTTCGCGCAGATGCTCGACCAGCCGGCGGAAGGCGGCCGCCTCGAAATCGCGTTGCTGCTCGTCGCTGAGTTCGGTCATCGAAACCTCCGTCATAGCGGCCCGGTGCGCGAGCCGAACATCTTCACCACATGTATATCGGGACGGCGGTCGATGGCGTCAACGATCGGCGCCAGCCGTTCGGCCCAGGCGAGCGCGCCCTTCTGGTCCGATATCAAATCCTGTCGGATCTCGATCAGCGCATGGGCGAAGCCGTTGACGATGGCGTGCTTGTACATGGTGTCGCCGCGCAGCGCGCCGTCATAGGGTTCGTTGTCGCCGACGACGAGGTTCCTGTCCTGCGCCAGCATGTCTATCAACGGCCGCGCCACGCGGTCGTCGAGGTCCCACAGGATGCCGACGTGCCAAGGACGCTGGATTCCTTGCATGGCCGGGGTGAAGGAATGCACCGAGAAGATGAAGGGCGCCTGGGCGGAAGCCTGTGCGACCGAGGCGATCATGGCGCTGACGGCGTCGTGATAGGGCCGGTAGAACCCGTCGAGCCGCCTCTCGCGCTCCTCGGCAGCGATGGGGTAGTTCCCAGGTACGACAGTGCCGTCATAAAGCTGGCGAATGAGCGTCGGGTCGTCTTCGCCGCGATTGGGATCGATCAGCAGCCGCGAAAAATTGGCGAGCACCGCCGGCACGCCGAGCAGGGCAGCCAGTTCGCGCGTCACGCCCTCGACGCCGATGTCATAGGCGATGTGGCGGTCGAACTCCGCTGAGGGCAGGCCGAGGCTGCCATAGTCGTCGGGCAGGTCGCGACGGGCATGATCGCCCAACAGCACGATGCCTCGCTTGCGGTCGCCCTCGATGATGTCGAAAGGCGCGAAAACTGTGGATCGGGTCATTGGCGGGAAATGGTCTGTTCGCTGGCTTCCGGGGAGGATGCTATCGTCATTCCACGAAGACGACGCTTGCGCAATGCCGTTGTTTGGCCAAGGTTTCCCGGGAAATCTGGCACAAGTCGGCGAATTGTGCGCCGGAGCCTTTCTAAATCGATTGGAATTGGGCAAAAC
>NZ_RZQP01000058.1:0-32166 GCF_003998165.1 Mesorhizobium sp. M7A.F.Ca.US.007.01.2.1
CCACTATGCTGCGGCCGATACGCCGAAGGGCGAGATCGTCGTCTGCGTTGGTCCGGCCGAGGCCAGGGTCGACGAACCCGCCGACATCGACCGTCTGCTTCTGTCGCTTGCCGCCGAAATGCCGGCCTCCAAGGCGGCGGCGGAAGCCGCGAAGATGACTGGCGGCCAGAAACAGGCGCTCTATCGGCGATTGCTGGAGCTCAAGGATGCTTCGGGAGAAAGCGACGGTGGCTGAACGCCCGAGCGCCAGCCGCCAAAAAGCCTATCGGCGCGGCCATCGCAGCGAATGGCTGGCGGCGGCAGCGCTGATGCTGAAGGGCTACCGGATCCTGGCGCGCCGCCACCGCACGCGCTTCGGCGAGATCGACCTGATCGCGCGGCGCGGCGACCTGGTGCTGTTCGTCGAGGTCAAGGCGCGCCGGTCGCTGATGGAAGCCATGGAGGCGATCGGCCACGAATCGGAACGTCGAATAGAAGGCGCGGCCGACATCTGGCTGTCGCGCCAAGCGGACTACGGCAGGCTGTCGATGCGCTTCGACATGGTCGCCGTGCTGCCCTGGCGCTGGCCGGTGCATGTCGAGAATGCATTTTACGGGAGGAGTTAGAGGGGGCGCCCTCCTTCATTCGTCATCCACGGGCGGAGCAGGAGCGAAGCTCCGTCGCGGAGACCCGAGGATCCATGCCGCGACCTTTAAGCGCCTCTACGGTGCAGAAAGTGAAAGACTTCGCAGACGATAGCGAGCCTAGTGATGGCTATTTTCTACCGCTGCGCTCTTCGGTCCACGTCGCGGCATGGATCCTCGGGTCTGTGCCGCGTCGCTACGCTCCTTGCTCCGCCCGTGGGACGAAGCGTGAGGGCCGCTACGCGGAACACTCCTCACCCCCAGATCATCAACGCCACCAACCCGACACCGCCCACCACCAGCCGCCACCAGCCGAACAGCGAGTAACCCTTGCGCGAGACGTAATCGAGCAGGAAGCGCACGACGATGAGCGCCGTGACGAAGGCGGCGACGAAGCCGACGGCGATGATCGGCAGGTCGGCGCTGCTCAGCACGTTGCGGTTCTTGAACAGGTCGAAGGCGAAGGCGCCGACCATGGTCGGGATTGCAAGGAAGAAGGAAAATTCAGCGGCCGCGCGCTTGTCGACGCCCAAAAGCAGGGCGCCGACGATGGTCGAGCCCGAACGCGATGTGCCGGGAATGAGCGACAGGCACTGGAAAAGCCCGATCTGCAGGTAAAGCCGGGTCGGGAAGCGCTCGACGTCGCGATAAACCGGCTTGAGGTTCATGCGGTCGACCACCAGCAGCACGACGCCGCCGATGATCAGCATGATGCAGATCAGCCTTGGCGATTCGAACAGCACCGTCTTGATGAAATCATGCGCCAGCGCGCCGATGAATGCCGCCGGCAGGAAGGCGATGAGGATGCCGATGACGAAATGCCTGGTCAGTCGGTCGTGCGGCAGTTCGAGCAGCATTTTCCAGAGGCGGCGGAAATAAACGCTGAGGATCGCCAGGATGGCGCCGAGCTGGATCAGGATCTCGAAGGCCTTGCCGGTCGAGTGGAAGCCGAGGAAATGGCCAGCGAGCAGGATATGGCCGGTCGAGGACACCGGGATGAACTCGGTCAGCCCCTCCAGCAGGCCGAGCAGCAGGGCTTCGACGATGGTCTGGCTTTCCATGGCTACCTCGGCATTGGCGTGACGGCTGACAGAAGGGCTTGCTTGTCATGGCGTTGAAGTCCCCCTATAGGTCGCAACACCCTGACGGCCCGCTAACCGGGCGGCCAAGACTTACCGGTGCGCCCTGCGATTCGCCAGTGCGCTTTATCATCGCGGAACCATGCTGACGCTTTTCCACCACCCCATGTTCGCCACCTGTCGCTTCGTCCGCCTCGCTTTCGGCGAGTATGGCGAGGAGCTGGCCCTGATCGAGGAAAAGCCGTGGACCCGGCGCAAGGAGTTCCTGGCGCTGAACCCGGCCGGCACGCTGCCGATCCTGCTGGCCGAAGGCGACGTGCCGATCGTCGGCGCGACGGTCATATCGGAATATCTCGATGAAACGCGCGGCGTGCTGAAGCGCGACAAGCGGCTGTTCGCCGAGGACCCGATGCAGCGCGCCGAAATCCGCCGGCTCATCGACTGGTATCTCAACAAGGCTGAAAGCGAAGTCACCCGCCATCTGGTGCGTGAGCGCGTGCTGAAGCCGGTCATGCCGGAAACGGCGGGCGGCGGCTCGCCCGACTCGGGCGCGATCCGTGCGGCGCGCGCCAACATCCGCCAGCACATGAAATACACCAACTGGCTGGCCGGCACCCGCCATTGGCTGGCCGGCTCGAGGGTCACCTATGCCGATCTCGCGGCCGCGGCGACGCTGTCGGTGCTCGATTATCTCGGCGAGATAGACTGGCGCGAGCACAGCGCTGCTCGCGAATGGTACACGCGGGTCAAGTCGCGGCCTTCCTTTCGGCCGCTTTTGACCGACCGGGTGCGCGGCCTGTCACCGGTGTCGCATTATGCGGACCTCGACTTCTGACGCCGCAAAACTGCGCGCGCTGATCGACGCGGAGGCGCAGCGCGCCGGCTTCGATGCCGTCGCCGTCACCTCCCCCGATGCGATCCCGCTAGCGCCGGCGCGCCTGGCCGAATTCGTCGCCGACGGCTTTCACGGCTCGATGGACTGGATCGCCGAGACGCTGCAACGCCGCAGTGAACCAACGGCCCTCTGGCCGCAGGTACGCTCGATCGTCGTGCTGGCGATGAACTACGGCCCCGACCATGATCTTCGCGAAATGCTGGCCAAGCGCGACCGCGGCGCGATCTCGGTCTATGCGCAAAACCGCGACTATCACGATGTGATGAAAGGCCGGCTGAAGGAGATCGCCGGCAAGCTCGTTGCCCGCGCCGGCGGTGACGTGAAGGTGTTCGTCGACACCGCACCTGTCATGGAAAAGCCGCTGGCCGAAGCCGCCGGGCTTGGCTGGCAAGGCAAACACACCAATCTGGTCAGCCGCGAGCACGGCTCCTGGCTGTTCCTCGGCACCATCTTCACCACCGCCGAACTCGTGCCCGACCGCGCCGAAATCGACCATTGCGGCTCCTGCCGCGCCTGCCTCGACGCGTGCCCGACCGATGCTTTTCCGGCGCCCTACCGGCTCGATGCGCGGCGCTGCATTTCCTATCTCACCATCGAGAACAAGGGGCCGATTCCGCACGAATTCCGCGAAAAGATCGGCAACCGCATCTATGGCTGCGATGACTGTTTAGCCGCCTGCCCGTGGAACAAATTCGCCCGGGCGGCTTCGGAAGCAAAACTCGCCGCGCGCGATGATCTGCGCGAACCACCGCTCGCCGACCTTTTGGGTCTCGATGACGCGGCCTTCCGCGCTTTCTTCTCCGGTTCGCCGATAAAACGCATCGGCCGCGATCGGTTCATCCGCAACGTGCTGATCGCCGCCGGCAATTCCGGCGAAGCGTCGCTGTCCGGCGCGGTGCTTGCGCTGCTCGGCGATCCGTCGCCGCTGGTGCGGGGCGCGGCAATTTGGGCGCTGGCGCGGCTGGTGCCCGATGCCGAATATTCAGAAAGGGCAGCCCTCGGCCTGAAAACCGAGAGCGACGAAGCCGTGCGCGACGAATGGCGTCTGGCGCGGCCAACCAGGGCGAATGCATGAGCGAAAAGCAGATATTCATCTTCGGCGCCGGCTATTCGGGCAGGGCTTTTGCTCGGGCCAACAAAGGCGCCGCGACGATCTTCGGCACGACACGCTCGCCGGAAAAATTCGAGACGCTACGGCAGGCCGGCATCGCCCCGCTGTTGTTCGACGGTGCGCTGACGGATGAGATTGGCGATGCATTGCGGAAAACAACGCATCTGCTGATCTCGGTCGCCCCGGAGGAGGCCGGCGATCCCGTGCTGGGTGCCGCCCGAGAGGCAATCGCTCAAATGCCTTTGCTGGAATGGATCGGCTATCTCTCTACGGTCGGGGTTTACGGCAATTATGACGGCGCATGGGTCGATGAAACGGCTGAATGCCGGCCGGTGTCGAAGCGTTCGATGATGCGGGTGGCGGCAGAGCAGGACTGGCTGGAGCTGGGCCGCGAGATTCGCCGGCCGGTGGCGATCCTGCGACTCTCCGGCATTTACGGGCCGGGCCGCAATGCCCTGGTCAATCTGGAAAACGGCAGCGCAAGGCGGCTGGTCAAGCCCGACCAAGTGTTCAACCGCATTCATTGCGACGACATAGCAGGCTCCCTGTGGCAGCTCATCCAAGGCAATAAAGGCGGCATCTTCAACGTCACCGACGATCTGCCGGCGGCGCCGCAGGACGTCGTCGCCTATGCCGCATCATTGATGGGCATCGAACCGCCGCCCGAGATTCCTTTCGACGCCGCCCAACTTTCGCCCATGGCGCGGTCCTTCTATGGCGAGAACAAGCGCGTCGGCAACGCGGCGATCAAGGCGGCGGGCTATTCCCTGCGCTTTCCGGACTACCGCGCCGCCTTCGACCATATGTGGGCGAGCGACGACTGGCGCGACGGCGAGGCGCGCAGCCCGATGAAGCGCTAAAAGCAATTCCAGGAAAAGTGTGACACGGTTCTCCGTCCGGGATTGCGTCAAAACAGAGACAGAGCGGTTCACCGTTTCGGTGAACCGCTCTGTCGATCGAAGCGTTCCGCGTTGCATGCTATGATTCGGCCTGGTGGGGATCCGGTTTCATGAAAACACCGATACAGCCATCTCTCGGCAAAAAATTCAGGCTGGCGGCCGCTCTCGGCCTGTTCGTCCTTGCCGGTCTAGCCGTACGGCCGGCCGCGGCCGAGGAACGGGCAAAAGACCTGTTCGGCGCCAAGAAACTGCCAGCCGCGAGCGCGGCGCAATCGATCGGCTTCTATTCCAAGGGCTGTTTTGCCGGCGGCGTCGCCATTCCCATGGACGGTCCGACCTGGGAGGTGATGCGGCCGTCCCGCAACCGTCGCTGGGGCCATCCGGCTATGATCGCGGTGATCGAGAAATTGTCGCGCGACGCGGCAGCCGATGGTTGGCCGGGCCTGCTGATCGGCGACATTTCGCAGCCGCGCGGCGGCCCGATGCTGACCGGGCATGCCTCGCACCAGATCGGGCTCGACGCCGACATCTGGCTGACGCCGATGCCCAGCCGCCCGCTGTCGATGGCGCAGCGCGAATCGATGAGCGCCACCTTGATGGTCGATGAGAAGACCCATTTGGTGAAGGACGCGCTGTGGACGCCGGCGCACACAAGGCTTCTGAAGCGGGCGGCGAGCTACAGCCAGGTCGAGCGCATCCTGGTCAATCCGGGCATCAAGAAGAAACTCTGCGACACCGTCAGGGGCGACCGCGGCTGGCTGCGCAAGATCCGGCCGTTTTGGGGCCACGACTATCATTTTCACATGCGCATCGGCTGTCAGCCGGGATCCCCCGGCTGCAAGGCGCAGGAAGCGACGCCGGACGATGACGGCTGCGGCGAGCCATTGGCCTGGTGGTTCACGCAGGAGCCGTGGCGGCCCAACAAGAACCCGGATGCCCCCAAGGCACGCGACCTGATGACGATGGCGAACCTGCCGAGCGAATGCCGCGCCGTGCTCGACGCGCCGGGGCCGGTTTCCGCCGAGGCGGCGACCTATCACGGCGGCGGCGTGCCGGTCGCGGCTGCCGCACCCGAACCCGAAGCGCCGTCATTGCCCGCCACGCCGGCCGCCGCCGGCTTGCCAAGCACGGTGAACGCCTTCACGGCGACGCCCGAGATCGGCGTGCCGCTGCCGCGACCGCGGCCGCCAGGAAACTGACGGTCACGGCCCAATCGGTTCGGCGCCTTATTTTTGCGAAACCGTGTCGGTTTGGCCGCACAGCCGGTCTCAGCGCGCCGCCGGGGTCGAAAACCGTTTCCCTTTTCAAACCCATGCGCTAGTCAACGGAAGAACGGCTAGATGCCGTCGGTGGCGCCGGAGACGGACGAGAGCATGCCAGGCACAGGCGACGACGATACTTTGTTGCGGTTTCCGATCCTTATCGGCGACATCGGCGGCACCAATGCGCGCTTTTCGATCGTGCTCGACGCCAATTCCGAGGCAGGCGAGCCGACCATCGTCCAGACGGCGAACTACAACACCATCGACGAGGCGATCCAGGCGGCCGTGCTCGATCGCTCGTCGGTGCGTCCCAATTCGGCGGTGCTGGCGGTGGCCGGTCCGGTCGACGGCGACGAGATCGAACTGACCAACTGCCCCTGGATCGTCAAGCCGAGAAAAATGTTCGCCAGCCTCGGCCTGAGCGACATCGTCGTGCTCAACGATTTCGAGGCGCAGGCGCTGGCCGTCGTCGCGCTCGGCGAGGAGCACATGGAAAAGATCGGCGGCGGCACGCCGGAGCCCAATGCCGGCCGCGTCGTGCTCGGCCCCGGAACCGGGCTCGGCGTCGCCGGGCTGGTCCATGCGCTGCACCACTGGATACCGGTGCCCGGCGAGGGCGGCCATATGGACATCGGTCCGCGCTCGGCCCGCGATTTCGAGGTTTTTCCGCATATCGAGAAGCTGGAGGGCCGCATTTCGGGTGAGCAGATCCTGTGCGGACGCGGTCTGGTCAATGTCTATCGGGCGGTTGCCAAGGCGGACGGCAAGCCGTCGCCCTTCACCACGCCGGCCGAGATCACTGCCGCGGCACTTGCGAAAACCGATCCGGTTGCCGAGGAAGCGCTGGAGACCTTCGTCACCTGCCTTGGGCGCACCGCAGGCGACCTTGCTCTGGTGTTCATGAGCCGCGGCGGCGTGTTTCTCACCGGTGGCATCGCGCAGAAGATCGTGCCGGCGCTGAAAGCCGGCAATTTCCGTGTCGCTTTCGAGGACAAGGCGCCGCACAGCGCGATGATGCGCACCATGCCGGTCTATGTCATCACCCATCCGCTGGCCGCACTTCTGGGCCTTGCCGCCTATGCCAGGAACCCCTCGCTGTTCGGCGTCCAGACTTCGGGCCGGCGCTGGCGCGACGAAGTTAGTCACCCCGAGGCATAGGCAAGCTGGCTGCTTGGCGTTAAGAGGGGTGCCAAATTGCCCGGCCGCGGGAAGCGGAAATCTACGAAGCGCTCCAATTTGACATTTCAGCCCCCCAATTTGTCGAAACCCCGTGCGGGAGAGATCGTGGCGGTCATCCGCCGTATCCTCCAGGAAAATGGCCGCGACTATCGGGGCGCGTATGTTTTCACCATCCTCTGCCTGCTGACCGTGTCGGCGACGACGGCGCTTGCCGCCTGGATCATGAGCCCGGTCGTCAACCAGATCTTCTACGAACGACGCGGCGACCTGATCCCATGGATCTGCGCCGCACTGCTCGGTGCCTTCATCCTGCGCGGCCTTGCCGGCTACGGCCAGGCGGTGACGATGGCCAGGATCGGCAACAATCTGGTGGCGCGCTATCAGCAGCGCATCTTCAACCATCTGATGAAGCTTGGCGTCTCCTTCTTCAACGACACAAGGTCCGGGCGGCTGGCCGCGCAGGTCAACGAGAACGTCAACGGCATTCGCGACCTGTTGTCGATGACGGTGACCTCGACCGCGCGTGATGCCGTCTCGCTGGTCGGCCTGGTCGGCGTGATGATCTACCAGGATCCGATACTCTCCTTGAGTTCGCTGCTGATCGGGCCGCCGCTGATCTGGACCGTCACCTATCTGATGCGCCGGGTGCGCCGCATCACGCGCGAATCGGTGCAGATCAACTCTCGGCTGATCGGCGCCATGCAGGAAGCCACGCAAGGCATCGCCATCGTCAAGGCCTTCACCATGGAGGACGAGCTGTCGCGCCGGATCAGCCAGCTAGCCGAGGATGCCGAGCAGCGGTCGAACAAGATCGCTCGCGTCTCCGAGCGGCTGACGCCGGTTTCCGAACTGCTGGCCGGCATCGCCTTCGCCAGCGTCATCGCCTATTCCGGCTACCGGGCCACCGTTCTCGGCCAGCCGCCGGGCGCGGTGTTTTCCTTCATCACGGCGCTGACGCTCGCCTATGATCCGGCCCGCCGGCTGGCGCGCATGCAGGTCGGCATGGAGCGCGCGCTGGTCAATGCACGCATGATCTACGAGCTTCTCGACATCGAGCCGCAGCAGAGCGACGCCCAAGGCGCCGCCGAGGCGAAATTCACCTCCGGCGAAGTGCGTTTCAACAACGTCTCCTTCCGCTATGTCGAGGAGGCTCCGGTGCTGCAGGATCTGAGTTTCGTCGCCGCGGCCGGCAAGGTGACGGCAATCGTCGGCGCTTCGGGCGCCGGCAAGACGACATTGGTGGCGCTGCTGCAGCGCTTCTACGATGTCGAGGCGGGGTCGATCGAGATCGACGGCCAGGACATCTCGAAGGTCACCAAACAGTCGCTGCGCGGTTCCATCGCCTATGTCTCGCAGCAGCCCTATCTGTTCGAAGGCACCATCCGCGACAATATCCGCTACGGCCGGCTGAGCGCCACCGATGCCGAGATCGAACAGGCCGCGGGCCAAGCCGCGGCCGACGACTTCATTCGCCAGCAGCCGCAGGGCTACGACACGCCGGTCGGCGAGAACGGCGTGACGCTGTCCGGCGGCCAGCGCCAGCGCGTCTCGATCGCGCGGGCCATCGTGCGGCAGGCACCGATCCTTTTGCTCGACGAAGCGACATCGGCGCTCGACAACGAGGCCGAGGCTCGCGTCCAGCAGGCGCTGACAAAGGTCATGGAAGGCCGCACCACCATCGTCATCGCGCACCGGCTGTCGACGGTGGTCAATGCCGACCACATCATCGTCATGGAACAGGGCCGGCTGGTCGAGGAAGGCACGCACGCCTCGCTGATGGCCGATCCGCACAGCGTCTATGCCCGCTTCCACCGCATCCAGGGCGTCAAGGGTCTGGGGCTTGTCGACGACAGCGCGCCGATCCGGACTTCGGCGCAACGCCTGTCACAAGGCATCGACACGCAGAGCATCGCCGGGAGCACGACATGAGCGCCACGCCCGCAACCGACGGACCGGCAAATGATATGGGCCTGGTGGTGGTGGGCGCCGCCGGCCGCATGGGCCAGACGCTGATCCGTGCCATCCACTCTATATCAGGCGCGCGGGTCATCGGCGCGGTCGAGCGGGCGGATTCGCCGCATCTGGGCAAGGATGCCGGCGAGCTGGCCGGCATCGGCATCATCAACGTGCCGATCAGCGACGATCCGCTGCCGGTGTTCGCCAAGGCCGACGGTGTGCTCGATTTCACCACGCCTGCTTCGACGGTCGAATTCGCCGGCTACGCGGCGCAGGCGCGCATCGTCCATGTCATCGGCACGACCGGCTGTTCGACCGATGACAATGCCAGGATCGCGGCGGCGGCGCGCCATGCGACGATCGTCAAATCGGGCAATATGAGCCTCGGCGTCAATCTTCTGGCGGTGCTGGTCGAGCAGGCGGCGCGCGCGCTCGATGCCGACGATTTCGACATCGAGATCCTCGAAATGCACCACAAGCACAAGGTCGACGCGCCTTCGGGCACGGCGCTGCTGCTGGGTGAAGCCGCCGCCGCCGGGCGTGGTATCGAGCTCTCAGGCAACGACGTGCGCGTCCGCGACGGCCACACCGGGGTGCGCAAGACGGGCTCGATCGGCTTTGCCACGTTGCGCGGGGGCTCTGTCGTCGGCGACCACAGCGTGATGCTGGCCGGCACCGGCGAGCGCATCACCCTGTCGCACCACGCCGAGGACCGCGCCATCTTCGCTCGGGGCGCCGTCAAGGCGGCGCTTTGGGCGCGCGGCAAGAAGCCGGGACTGTATTCGATGCGGGACGTGCTCGGCCTCAGCTGAGCCGGCCTGATCCATAAACCTGAAGGAGCAAACATGTCGCGAACCCTCGTGCTCGTGCGCCACGGCCAGAGCGAATGGAATTTGAAGAACCTGTTCACCGGCTGGCGCGACGTCGACCTGACCGAACAGGGCCACGCCGAGGCCAAGGCCGCCGGGCAAAAGCTCAAGGCGCGCGGCCTGAAATTCGACATCGCCTTCACCTCCGCGCTGATCCGGGCGCAAAAGACATGCCAGCACATCCTCGACGCGGTTGGCCAGGGCGACCTGAAGACCATCCGCGACCAGGCGCTCAACGAGCGCGACTATGGCGACCTCTCCGGCCTCAACAAGGACGACGCCCGCAAGAAATGGGGCGAGGAGCAGGTGCATGTCTGGCGCCGCTCCTACGACGTGCCGCCGCCTGCCGGCGAAAGCCTGAAGGACACCGGCGCCCGCGTCTGGCCCTATTACCTGCACGATTTGCAGCCGCATGTGCTGCGCGGCGGCACCGTGCTGGTCGCCGCGCACGGCAACTCCCTGCGCGCTCTGATCATGGCGCTCGACGGCAAGTCGGGCGAGGAGATCGTCAAGCTGGAACTCGGCACCGGCGTGCCGGTCATCTACCAGCTCAACGCCGATTCCACCGTCGCTTCCAAGGAAGTGCTGGACGACTGAGCCGGCGAACGGAGCACCTTCGAAAAAAGCGCGTTGACAGCAATCGCTTGCCCGCTTACATGAGCCCGCACCAGCCCAGATGGCGGAATTGGTAGACGCGCACGGTTCAGGTCCGTGTTCCGCAAGGAGTGGAGGTTCGAGTCCTCTTCTGGGCACCATTTTTCCCGACTACCAACGGGATCAAGTAGACAAGCTCTTTCGGCGGTTTCCGCTCGGGTCCCCTGTTGGCGGCTCAGTGCCCACACGGGCATAAGCTAACCTCGCGCACCAGCACGAGCTCCGCAACCACTCCCAAGTCCATGATGCCGTGTCCATCTCATCACCGTCCCGGTGTTGCATGGTCAATCACTTAGCGCAGCAGACTTTGCGGACGTAGGTGTTGCCCCAGGTCATATATGCGTCGTCCGGGATGGCACGCCTCGCCTTAAGTTCCGTCACGAGACCCTTGGCCATCACTTGATCGAAGGTGTCTTCGAGGGTGACCGCAAACCATCCATTGGTCGCAAGGTAGGCCGATAGCGGGATGGGAGCGGAGCGAACATAGCCCGAAGCCTCCGCCAAGTTGTCGAAACTCTTTACCTGTATGTGACGCTGCTCGAATGGCCCGCTTTCATACTGATCCACGTAGACCCAGGTGTCGTGCATATAGCCAACTTGGCCATTGGCTTGCACGCGGTACCACCGAGCCACATTCCCCAGGATTATAACGGGGCTCCCGTTGCGAACGTTGACGAGGGTTGCAGACCTTCCATCCGCGAGAGCTTTTAACGGAGCTGCGCCCTTTGGGTGCCGGATGCGGCCGGAGTGCGCTTGGGGAATCTCAAGAGAGGCATGCTCAGGGGTCGTGGGCAAAGAGGCAACAGGCGGCTGCGAAGGCGGTTGCGAGAACGGCGGTGGTGACGTTGGTGCTTGGTTGGCAATCGATGGCTGGCCGGCGTCATTGTCCAAGGTGGTGACCCTGTATTTCGCCATCTCGCTTCTGGACAGGTACCGTATGTCATCACTGTCATATTGCAGTGAAAGCTGGAGTAGGGCTGGGTCTACGCCCATCTCGATCATATAGGTGATGATGTCGGCAGTAACCTGCTGGATACCGGAAACGGCGTCCTCGGTATTAACGGATACATCGCCACTGAAGGATGACTTATGGACGCCGATGGAGCCCGGCTCGGCGTATCGCACGGTACCGCCAAGAAAGGCCAGGGAGCATGCTGAAGCACACTCTACAGCCCTGAACTGGGCCGTGCTTAGGCCGAGTCTGCGGATGAGCCGTCCAAGGTCCATCGCCTTCTGAATATTCCCGCCAGGTGATTGGAAAGTTACTGCGATCGCCGAGTTAGACCGTGCCAGCGCCTCAAAGGCCGACAGGTCGTCCTGATTAGCGAAATCACCTGATACAAAAATATAGTGGATGCCGGCATCAGTCTGCCCGGCCTGGAACTTCAAACCAGCATATGCCGCAGGAGTTCCCACCAGCGCAGTCAACAGGCACGACAGGACACTAGCTAAGAAAACACGAGACATGTCTAAAGCCCAACCCCAAACCTTTAGTCTAGCGCTAGTGGGGCGAAGCTGTCGAATCTTGTTCCGAATGCTAGCGGGGGCTCTGAGTGCAATCCTCTTCTGGGCACCAAATTCCCGTTTCGAGCCACTCGACGGTTCAGAAACTTAGAGAAAAAGCCCGGTTCGTCCGGGCTTTTTCTTTTCAGCCAACCTCCCCTTCCGGCCAGTCCCCTCACAAACCGCTTCAAACTCCGCGGCCGCTTCGCTACGCTCAAAACCATGGCTCAATCCACCAACCCGATCTTCGGTGCCCGCCGCGACCAGGCGTTCCCCACGCTGGCCGAGGTGGACATCGACCGCATGCGCCGGTTCGGCGAGGCCAGCGCCTATGCAGCCGGCGAGCACATCATCGAAGCCGGCGATGTGGCGCCCGGCCTGATCGTCGTGCTGTCGGGTAGCGTGGACATCACCCAGGACGGCGGGCTCGGCCGGCGCGAGACGATCGTCACGCACGGCCCGGGCAGCTTTGTCGGTGAGCTGGCGCAGCTTTCGGCCCGTCCCTCGCTGGTGAATGCGCAGGCCGCCGAGCCGGTGGAGGCGTTCGTCATCGCCTCGCAGCGGCTGCGCGACCTGATGGTGCAGGAGGCCAATCTCGGCGAGCGCATCATGCGGGCGCTGATCCTGCGCCGCGTCGGGCTTTTGGAGAGCGCCACCAGCGGGCCGATCATCATCGGACCCCAGGACAATGCCGACGTGTTGCGGCTGCAGGGTTTTCTGGCGCGCAGCGGCCAGCCGCACCGCGTGCTCGATTCCGACAGCGATCCCTGCGCCAAAACGCTGGTAGAACGCTTCGAGGTCGATCCGCACCACCTGCCGATCGTGCTCTGTCCAAACGGCAGGCTGCTGATGAACCCCGGCGAAAAGGACCTCGCCCGCTGCGTCGGCCTGTTGCGCCCGATCGATGCCGATACGGTGTATGACGTGGCCATCGTCGGCGCCGGCCCGGCAGGGCTGGCGGCGGCGGTCTATGCGGCATCCGAAGGGCTGTCGACGATCGTGCTCGATTGCCGTGCCTTCGGCGGACAGGCCGGCGCCTCCTCGCGCATCGAGAACTATCTCGGTTTCCCGACCGGCATCACCGGCATGGCGCTGATGGCGCGCGCCTACAACCAGGCGCAGAAGTTCGGCGTTGAAATGGTCATCCCGGACGAGGCGAAACTTTTGAGCGCGGCCACCGACACGTCAGGCGCCCGCTATCTGCTCGATGTCGGTGACGGCGAGACCGTGCGCACGCGCAGTGTGGTGATCGCCAGCGGCGCGCGCTATCGCCGTCTCGACATCGCCAATCTGGCGCGGTTCGAGGGGACGTCCGTGCACTATTGGGCGTCGCCCATCGAAGGCCGGCTTTGCGCGGGCCAGGAAGTGGCGCTGGTCGGCGCCGGCAATTCGGCCGGGCAAGCGGCTGTCTACTTGGCCAGTCATGCGCGGAAGGTGGCGCTGCTGGCGCGCGGCGGCAGCCTCGATGCCAGCATGTCGCGCTACCTGGTCGAGCGTATCCGGGCGCAGCCGAACATCGAGGTGCTGACCGGGACCGAAATCGAGGCGCTGGACGGCGAAGAGGGCAATCTTGCCACCGTGCGCTGGCGCAACCGCGCCAGCGGCGCGGAAACGACGCGCCCGATCCGCCATCTCTTTCTCTTCATCGGCGCCGATCCGAACACCGATTGGCTGGCCAACTGCGATGTCGCGCTGGACGCAAGGGGTTTCGTGCGCACCGGATCGGACATAGGATCGGCGCAGATGGAGACGAGCCGCAGCGGCGTGTTCGCCATAGGCGATGTCCGCGCCGGTTCGGTCAAACGGGTCGCGGCGGCTGTCGGCGAAGGCGCCCAGGTGGTCGCGGCTCTGCATGCCTACCTCGCGCGCGGCAACGCCGACACATTTCGAATGGCCGGGAGACCATGATGGATGAATGCAGACATACGCGCGACATCGGGAAGGTCACGCCGAGCGCGCTCGGCTGCGAGGAATGCCTGAAGAGCGGGTCGAAATGGGTGCATCTGCGGCTGTGCCGTACCTGCGGCCATGTCGGCTGCTGCGACGACTCGCCCAACCGCCACGCCACCAAGCATTTCCACGCCACCAAGCATCCGATCATCGAGGGCTACGATCCACCCGAAGGCTGGGCATGGTGCTATGTCGACGAGGTGTTTGTCGACCTCGGCGACGATGTGACCCCGCAGAACGGTCCGATCCCGCGCTTTGTTTGAGCGCCCTGGAGACGCCGAAGAAGAGCCCGGTTCGCCCGGGCTTTTCTTTGTCCAGCATTACGCGCTCGATGCCCGACTGTCCGCAAACTGACAGCTTACCCGTTCCAGTGTCCTGCCAGCTCACGATCATCCGAGCCCGACAAAGCTTTGACATGATCGCGGCTAGTTTAGAAGTATTCAAAACTGGAAGGCTCGCATGCACCCCACCTATACAAGCGCACAAAAAGCCATTCACTGGGCGGTGTTTCTGCTGGTCATCGGCCTTTATGGCTTGACCTATGTGGAAGAACTTTTTCCGCGCGGCGATCCCGGCCGCGCGCTCGTCTGGTGGTTCCATATTTCGTTCGGGCTGCTGTTGGTTGCGCTGGTCGTCATCCGCGTCGGCCTGCGCCTGATACTGGGAACGCCAGGGCTGCAGACGGAAATGTCGGAGCTTGAACGATGGGCGGCCAAGATCGCGCATCTGCTGCTCTATGCGCTGCTGGTGACCATTCCGGCTCTCGGCATCCTGCTGACTTGGTATAGGGGCGACGCCTTGAGCTTCTTCGGCCTCTTCACCATCCCGGCCCCGGTATCGCCCGACCGCGACACGGCCCGGTTCATCAGGGAACTGCACAGCCTGTGCGCCAATTCGATCCTCATCCTCGCCGGAGTGCACGCGGCCGCGGCGCTATGGCATCATTTCATCCGCAAGGACGACGTGCTCAAGCGAATGCTGCCGGAAAGCACGCTCTCCTGGAGCAAGTCCGGGAAAGTGTGAAGTGGTTTCCCAGGAAAAGCGCATAGCGCCTTCCCTCGTTGATCGGGAGGGCCTTTCCTTCGACCTTCTTTTTCTTCAGAAGGCGCTCTCCCCGAGAGGGCTAACGCCGACCGATAGCGCCTACCGCACGGAGCCGGTGACGGTCGGGTCGATCATGCTGGGAACCGACTTGCGTTCGTTTCCGGCAAGCGCCGCTATGATCAGCAGGCTGGCAACCACCGGGACAAACAGGATGGCAACGCGAGCCTGCACGTAAAATATGGCGCGCCATTCATTGCGCTTGTCGGGGCTGTTGCTCATCATACTCACTTTGTCGGCCCCCCGGGCCGTGACATAGAAGCTAACGGTTAAACAACTCCTTCCGACTTCGTTAACCCGGCGGATTTGAGGCGAAATTCCCACGCGATCCCCAAGATGGCGATCCAGGCTTCAGTTGAGCCCGATGCGGCTGGCGCCCTGCCGGAATAGCGCTACGGCATCCGGTTCGAAGCGGAAGGTGCCGATGAAATCGTCGGCGCAATAGTCCGGCCTTGTCTTGCGGATGGCGGCGGCGAAGCCGCGCGCCTCGTCGAGCCGTCCGGCCAGCGCCAGGCAGTGCGCGGCGATCGCCAGTATGATGGCGTGGGCGTTGGGCCGCGCCGCCGCCTTCAGCGCCCATTCGGCCGCCTCCTCAAACTGGCCGAGCCGGACATGCGCCATGGCGCGTGCGCCCAGCATGCCGAACAGCAGCGGGTCGAACGGGCTGAGATGGCGCGAATGATCGGAAGAGCCTATCGCCGCTCGCGGGTCGCCCGACTGCGAATGCACGAAGGACAAAGCGTAGTGGCCGAGCGCGAAGTTGGGGCTGAGATCGACCGCCCGCTCGAGTTCGAGCAGCGAGCCGTCCTGCTCGCCGCGCAGCCACAGCGCCCGGCCCATCGCCCAATGGGCGGCCGGATTGTGGTCGTCGACCAGCAGGCTGTGGCCGGCGCTCTCGAAGGCCAGCGCGCTTTCGCGGTCGCGATCGCCCCAGCGCTGGAAGGCGTTCTGCCAGTGGGTGAAGGACAGGCCGGCATAGGCACGGGCGAAGGTCGGGTCGAGCTGCAAGGCCTGGGCAAAGAAATGCCGCGCCTGCTCGTTTTCGGCCTGGGTGAAGCGGTACATGTGCCAGAGGCCGCGATGGTACGCCTCCCAGGCGTTGAGCGAGCTGGGCGCCTTCAGCATGGCGCGGTTGCGCTCGACCGTTTCGATCTCGGCCGAGATCGAGGAGACGATGCTGTTGCCGATGTCGTCGAGCACGGAAAAGATGTCATCGGGCCTGCGCTCGAAGGTCTCGGCCCAGACGATCCTGGCGCTGCGCACCTCGATCAGCTCGACGCTGACGATGAGGCGGCCGGACGGGCTGCGCACCGTGCCGGTGGCGACATAGTCGACATTCAGCCGGCGGCCGGCATCCTCGGGCGCGATGTTCTGCTCTGCCAGCGCAAACACCGATCCGCGCGCGATGACGAAGAAATCCCTGAGCTTGGCCAGGCGGGTGATGATGTCGTGGGTGAAACCGTCGGCCAATCCGCCGCGCGTGCCGCCGCTCTCCTCGACAAACGGCATCACCGCCAGCGAAGCGTGGCTGGGCTCGACCGGGCCGGGTGCGGTGGGCATGGTAGCCACCAGTGGCGATAGCGTGGACAGGCAGGCCGTTCGAAGCGAGGTGCCCGACTGTCGGTCACGGATCGCCCGCCAGGCCGCGCGAAGCGGTGCGAAATCGAGCTCCTCCGACCGAAACAATCGTTCCGCCGCGGCCAGATGCTCTTCGGCCGCGCCGACCTCGCCGCGCCCGGCCAGATTGGACAGCAACGCCAGATGTCCGCACGTGTCGAACGGCGCCAGTTCCACCCATGTGTCGAGATGGGCGATCGCCTCGTCACTATAAGCCGGCAGGCTCGCGACAAGGCGTTCCAGCACGGCGGCATGGCAAGCGCTGAAGCGGCGGCGCTGCGCGATCAGCCAGCTGTTGAAATGCGGGCTGCGCTCGAGCTCCAGCCCGTCGAGGAAATCGCCGGCAAACAGTCCGGCCAGCACGCGCAAGCGCTCGACGTCAAGCGTGCCGATCCCTTGCGCGGCGGCGCGGCTGACCTCCAGCACATCGACCAGGCAATCGTCGAGATCGAGTGCGACCGTATCGCCTTGGGTGGAGACCCGGCGCCGGGCCGGCATGTCAAGCGCGCCGCGCAGCTTGCTCAGGCACCAGCGCAGTTCGCCCCTTGGGTCGTTCGGCACATCCCACAACAACTCGCACAGGCGACTGCGGCTGACCGGATGCGGCGCCAGCGCCAGATAGGCGAGCAGCGCGCGCAGCTTGCGTGACGCGGGCAGGGCAACCGGAGCGCCGTCGCGGGAGATCATCAGCGGTCCGAGCAGGCGCACGGAAAGGACCGGCATGTCGCCGTCCGGCCTCGATCGAGTGGATTCCACGTGCGTTTCCACGCCTGCTCCCACGCTGGCCTGTCGGCCTCTCCTGTATCACCAAACACGACACGGCGCATCCGGCAGCGGATCTCAGCGCCGGATACGGCCATTGCCGCTGTGCGGCATGTCAGTCCTAGCGCGGCAAGGTCACCAAACCTCGCCGCCCAACCCGCCGGTTTGTAACCGGCCCGTGAAGACAAAACGCGATGACAATCAAGGAGACCAAGATGTTGCAGCAGCAGAAGATCAGAACCACGGCCGGGCGCGGCCGCCTGTTCGACAGCATTCTCGACACCGTCGGCGACACGCCGGTGGTTCGCATCAACAATCTCGGACCGTCCCACGCGACGATCTACGTCAAGGCCGAGTATTTCAATCCCGGCGCCTCGGTGAAGGACCGGCTGGCGCTCAACATCATCGAGGAGGGCGAGCGCAGCGGGGCGCTGAAGCCGGGCCAGACGGTGGTCGAGGCGACCAGCGGCAACACCGGCATTGGCCTCGCCATGGTCTGCGCGCAAAAGGGCTATCCGCTGGTCGTCACGATGGCCGACAGTTTTTCGGTCGAGCGCCGCAAGCTGATGCGCATGCTGGGCGCCAAGGTGGTGCTGACGCCGCGCGCCGAAAAAGGTTTCGGCATGTACAAGAAGGCGGTGGAACTGGCCGAGGCCAATGGCTGGTTCCTTGCCCGCCAGTTCGAGACGACCGCCAACGCCGCCATCCACGAGGCAACGACGGCGCGCGAGATCGTCAATGATTTCGCCGGCTCGCGACTTGATTGCTTCGTCACCGGCTATGGCACCGGCGGCACGGTGGTGGGCGTGGCGCGCGTGCTGCGCCGCGAGCGGCCGGAAACCCGCATCGTGCTCTCCGAGCCGGCCAACGCGCAGCTCATCGGCAGCGGCAAGGTCCAGCAGCGCGGCGTCGATGGTGCTCCCGCCGCCAGCCATCCAGCCTTCGAGCCGCACCCGATCCAGGGCTGGACGCCAGATTTCATCCCCAACGTGCTGCAGGAGGCGATCGACACCAGCCTCTATGACGAGGTGATGCCGATCGCCGGGCCCGAGGGCATCAAATGGGCGAGGGAATTGGCGCGCAAAGAGGGCATCTTCACCGGCATTTCCGGCGGCGCGACCTTCGCCGTGGCACGGCAGGTCGCGGAGGAGGCGCCGGCCGGCGCGGTGATCCTGTGCATGCTGCCCGACACCGGCGAACGCTACATGTCGACACCGCTGTTCGACGGCATCGAGGCCGAGATGGATGCCGACGAGACCGCTCTGTCGCGCTCGACGCCCGGCTGCCAGTTCCCGGCGGCTTGACGGGAGATCTGGTATGGACGCCGTGCAAGATAACCTAGGCCTTTTGGCCGAGGAAACGCTCGATCCCCTGGACTGGGCCGATGTGCAGGCCCTGTCGCACCGGGTCATCGACGATGCGGTCGATTACCTCCGCGATGTGCGCGACCGCCCGGTCTGGCGGGAGATGCCGGCCGATGTGAGTGGGGTCTTCTCGGCGCCGCTGCCGCGCTCGCCGGCGCCGCTGGATGCCGTCTACTCTGAGGTGTCCCGCACGGTGATGTCCTATCCAATGGGCAACATCCATCCGCGCTTCTGGTCCTGGTATATGGGGTCGAGCAATTTCACCGGTGCGCTCGGCGATTTCCTGGCGGCAATCCAGGGCTCGAACCTCGGCGGTGGCAACCACGCCGCCGGGCTGATGGACAGCCAGGTGGTGAACTGGTGCAAGGAGATGCTGGGCTTTCCCGCTTCTGCCGGCGGCACGCTGGTCAGCGGCGGCTCGATGGCCAACATCATCGGGCTGACCGTGGCGCGCAACGTCAAGGCCGGCATCGACGTGCGCGAGCATGGTGTCGCCGCCATCGAAGAGCCGCTGCGCTTCTACGGCTCGGAGCAGATCCACTCGTGCCACCGCAAGGCGATGGAGGCACTTGGCCTCGGCAACCGGGCACTGCGCCGCATCCCGACCGATGCCGGGCTGCGCATCGATATCGCCGCCTTGCGGGCAGCGATCACAGAGGACCGCGCGGCAGGGTTCAAGCCGGCCTGCGTCATCGGTACAGCGGGCACCGTCAACACCGGGGCGATCGACGATTTGCAGGCGCTTGCGAAGCTGTCACATGAGGAAGGCCTCTGGTTCCATGTCGACGGCTGCATCGGCGCGCTGATCGCCATTGCGCCTGAGAATGCCCATCGCGTCGCCGGCATCGAACGGGCGGATTCGGTCGCGCTCGATCCCCACAAATGGCTGCACGCGCCGTTCGAAGTCGGCTGCGCCCTGGTCAGGGATGCCGCCGCGCATCGCGGGACCTTCGCGGTGACGCCGGAATATCTGGAATCGACGCCGCGCGGCCTCGCTTCCGGCGAATGGCTGCACGACTACGGCCTGCAGACGTCGCGCGGTTTTCGCGCGCTGAAGGTGTGGATGGCGCTGAAGGAGCACGGTGTCGAGAAATTCGGCCGCCTGATCGACCAGAACATTGCCCAGGCCGTCTATCTTGCCGGCTTGATCGAGGCCGCGCCGCGGCTGCAGCTGGCGGCATCGCCGACCGTCAACATCGTCTGCTTCCGCTATCAGCCCGGTCTGACAGGCGAGGCTCTGAAGGCGCTCAACACGGAGATCATGCTGCGGCTGCAGGAACAGGGCATTGCGGCCCTTTCGGACACCACGGTGCATGGCGAGCACTGGTTGCGCGTGGCGATCACCAATCATCGCACACGGCGCGAGGATCTCGACCTGCTGGTGCGTGAAACGGTGCGGCTGGGGCATGAGATCGCGACGCAGGGTTCCGCACCTTCCTAGTTGCGGGCAGGCATGCGATTCTGCCGCGGTGATTCGGGAGATCCAGGCCGTGACGCTGTTTCGTATGGTTGCACTGGCGGCGCTGGTCTTCACCGCCTCGGCGCAGGCCGCCGACATGGCCTTCTTCGTCAAGAACCTGCGCAAGGAAGCAGTCGCGGTCGAGCTGTTCAGCCGTGACCGCGAGACGGTCTGGCCGGGCAACGACAAGGTGTTCCTGATCGCCCCAGGGTCGCAGAAATCCGTGCCGTTCTCCTGCAATCAGGGCGAACATATCTGCTATGGCGCCTGGGCCGACGGCAATGACAGCCTCTCGGCCGGCGTCGGGCCGGACAATGACCAGCCTTGCGACACCTGCTGCTTCATCTGCGTCGAACACTCGACAGAGACGATCGATCTGGTGCCGTAGAGCGCGGAAGTTTTCGTTGGACCCAAATTAAGTCAGGGATCGGCTCGTCCGGTCCACTTCCGCGATTCAGCGCTGCGTGCGATGGTCGCCCCGCGGCCGGGTGGGCCGCTTATTCAGGGGGTCACTCATGTTTCATGCCTATGCGCGCCGCGTGCTGGCCGCGCTGTCTCTCCTCATGCTGCTCGTGCCGGCGGCGCGTGCCGACGATGTCACCTTTGCCATCAAGAACGGCCACCCCAACGCCATGCGCGTCGAACTCTACAGCCAGGACCGCGACTATGTCTGGCCGGGCGATGACAAGGACTTCTACCTCGACGACGGCGAGACCAAGCAGCTGCCGATATCCTGCAACGCCGGGGAATCGATCTGTTACGGCGCCTGGGTCGATGGTGACGAGGGCACCTATTGGGGCGTCGGCCCCGGCAACAAGGAAAAATGCGAGGATTGCTGCTACACCTGCAGCGGCGGCGAGACCGAGGAGATCGAACTGGTCCCCTGACCGGTTTGCCAGCTTGACGGTCTTCGGGCTGGAGCCATAGCCTGTGCAAATACCCAGCGCGCGCCGCCTCGAACTGTTCAGGCGCGACGTGCTTCAGGCAAAAGGAGCTCAGCTATGGCCGGCATGGTCGAAAGCGACAAGATCGACGTCGGGTTTTCCGGCAAGCGCTGCATCCATTCGCGCAACTGCGTGCTCGGCGATCCGCACGTCTTCGTGCCCAACGCGCCGGGTCAATGGATCCATCCCGAGGCGGCCAGCGTCGAGAAGATCGTCGCCATCGCCGAAAGCTGCCCGTCGGGCGCCATCACCTATGTCAGGAAGGATGGCGGGCCGCAGGAGCAAGCACCGGTGGTCAACACGGTGCGGCTGCGGGAAAACGGCCCGCTGGCGGTACACGCCGAGATCGTTCTCGACGGCGAGACTTCTTATCGTGCCACGCTCTGCCGCTGCGGCGCTTCGGAAAACAAGCCGTTCTGCGACGGCAGCCACAACAAATCCGGTTTTGCCGCCACCGGCGAGCCGCAGCTGAAGGACACGCCGGCGCTCGAAGCGAGAAATGGTCCGCTGAAAGTGACGCCGACCACCAATGGCCCGCTCAAGCTTGAGGGCAATCTCGAGATCGTCACCGGAACCGGCCATACGGTCGACCGTACACAACGCGCCTTCCTCTGCCGCTGCGGCCATTCCGCCAACAAGCCGTTCTGCGATGGCACGCACAAGAAAGTGGGGTTTGTCGGGTAGGTTGGCGCTTCGGCCAACGCTGCCAATCTCCGCCTTGGCCCAGCGCTCGCAGCTTTATCGACCCGCCCGCATCGGCTAAAGGCAGGGGCAGACAGACTTCCCAGCCGGACCGCCGCCAAAAATGACAGCCAAGACCAAGCCAAAACCGTTGTTCCTCGGGATCGACACCGGCGGCACCTATACCGATGCCGTGTTGTGGTCTGAAACGGAAGGCCCGCAAGAAGGGCCGAACAAGGGCAAGGTGCTGGCCAAGGCCAAGGCGCTGACCACCAGGCATGATCTTGCCGTCGGCATTTCCGGCGCCGTCGACGCGGTGCTGCAGAAAGCCGGAACCGATCCGGCTGATATCAAGCTGGTGTCGATGTCGACGACGCTTGCCACCAACGCGCTCGTCGAGGGCCAGGGCGGCCGCGTCGCGCTGGTGATGATCGGCTTTTCCGAGGGCGACCTCGCCCGCGACGGGCTGAAGGCCGCGCTCGGCACCGATCCGGTGGTTTTTTGTCCGGGCGGCCACGACGTGCATGGCAATGCCGCCAAGCTCGATCTGTCCGGACTGGAAGCGGCGCTGCCGGAACTCGGCGCCTCGGTGTCCGGCTTTGCCGTCTGCGCCTACTTCGCCACCCGCAATCCGGCGCATGAGATCGCCGCCCGCGAGTTGATCCGCGACAAGTCCGGCCTGCCGGTCACATCGAGCCACGAGCTGTCGGCCAAGCTCGGCGGCCCGCGCCGGGCGCTGACCACTTTGCTCAACGCCAGGCTGATCTCGATGATCGACCGGCTGGTGGCAGCGACCGAAGGCTTTCTCGAGGCGCGCAACATCGCAGCACCGCTGATGGTGGTGCGCGGCGATGGCGCGCTGGTTTCAGCCGCTTTTGCCCGCCAGCGACCGATCGAGACCATCCTGTCCGGCCCGGCCGCCAGCCTGGTCGGCGCCCGCCACATGACCGGGCTCGACAATGCTGTGGTGTCCGACATCGGCGGCACCACCACCGACGTCGCCGTGCTCGACGGCGGCCGTCCCAGGCTCGATCCGGAAGGCGCCACCGTCGGCGGCTTCCGCACCATGGTCGAGGCCGTCGCCATGCGCACCTTCGGCCTCGGCGGCGATTCCGAAGTGGCGCTGGAGGATGGCGCGCTCAACCCGAAGATCCTGCTCGGGCCGCGCCGCCTGGTGCCGCTGGCGCTGGCCGGCATGGCGCATGGCGTAGCGGTGATCTCAGAGCTGGAGCGCCAGTCGCGGGCACCCAATCCCGGCCGCATGGACGGCCGTTTCGCGGTGCGCACCGGCGTGCCCGACCGGCTCGCCGCCGGCCTGACCGGCGCCGAAGCCAGGCTCTACGAGGCCATCGGTGCCGTGCCGCTCGCCGTCGACAGGCTTTTGACCTCGAACGCGCAGAACGCGACGCTGAACCGGCTGGTGTCGCGCGGGCTGGTGCATGTCGCCGGCTTCACCCCGTCGGACGCCGCCCACGTGCTGGGCAAGCAGGCGAACTGGGATCCTATCGCGGCGCGCCTCGGCGCCGAACTGTTCGCCCGCAAGCGTGACGGCCGTGGCCAGAACATTGCCGCTTCGCCGGAAGCGATCTCGGAACGGGTGCTGGTGACGCTGACGCGCTGGTCGGCCGAATATATCCTCGAGACCGCCTTTGCCGAGGATGGGCTCGATGGCGCCGCGACAGTGGCGCACGCCCTGGTGCAGCGCGCAGTCGACGCGCATCCCGGCATCGCCCGCCTGAGCGTTGCGCTCGACCGCCCGGTCATCGGCCTCGGCGCCTCGGCGCCGCTGCACTATGCCGGCTTGGCCGAGCTGATCGGCAATGACTGCGTGGTGCCCAGGGATACCGATGTCGCCAACGCGCTCGGCGCCGTCGTCGGCCAGGTCAGGGTTTCGGCCGAGGCGCGGGTCAGCCAGCCCATAGAAGGGCTGTTTCGTCTCGCCTCGGGCGAGACCGTACGCGATTTCCTCGACGAGGCAGCGGCGATCGCGGCGGCCGAGGCCGATGTCCGCGCCATCGTCGCGGAGCGCGCCAGGGATGCCGGCACCGACAGCGCCGAGATCGACGTCGCCACCGAATTCCGGGTCTCGACCGTCGAGGCCCAGCGCATGTTCATCGAGGCGCATGTCGTGGCCGTGGCCTCGGGTAGGCCAAGGATTGCGGTTTGAGCGACGCGGCGAAATACGCCACCTTCACCCTAAGCTGAATTGACCCGGCAAACCTGACATGCCAAAGGCCCGCAAAGCCTTTCATCTGGAGTAGCCTGATGACCGACCGCATCGAGATCGCCGGATTGCGGATTGCCCGCGAGCTGCATGAGTTCGTGGCCACGGAAGCGCTGCCGGGCACGGGGATCGAAGCGGACGCCTTCTGGAACGGTTTTTCGGCCGTCGTCCATGATCTGGCGCCGAAGAACCGGGCGCTGCTGGCAAAGCGTGACGCCATCCAGGAACAGATAGACGGCTGGTATCGCGATCACGGCGCGCCGGTCGACATGGAGGCCTACAAGGGCTTCCTGAAAGAGATCGGCTACCTCGTTCCCGAAGGCCCGGCCTTCAGCGTGTCGACCGACAATGTCGACCCGGAAATTGCTGATGTTGCCGGACCGCAGCTGGTCGTGCCGGTGATGAATGCGCGCTATGCGCTCAACGCTGCCAATGCGCGCTGGGGTTCGCTCTACGATGCGCTCTACGGCACCGATGCCATCCCCGAAACGGATGGCGCCGAAAAGGGCAAAGCCTTCAATCCGGCACGCGGCGCCAAGGTCGTCGCCTGGACGAAGACCTTTCTCGACGAGGCTGCCCCGCTCACGTCCGGCAAATGGGCCGGCGTCAATGGCCTGTCGCTGGCGCAAGGTGCCTTGCGGCTGAGCGCCGGCGCCGGCTCGACGACGCTGGCCAACCCCAGGCAATTCGTCGGCTATCGCGGCGATGCCGCCAATCCCGATGCCGTGCTGCTTGTGCGCAACGGCCTGCACATCGAGATCGTGATCGACCGCAACAACCAGATCGGCCGCACCGATCCGGCGGGCATCGCCGATGTGATCCTGGAATCGGCGCTGACCACCATCCAGGACTGCGAGGATTCGGTCGCGGCGGTGGATGCGCCAGACAAGGTCGTCGTCTACCGCAACTGGCTCGGCCTGATGAAGGGTGACCTGGCGGAAGAGATCACCAAGGGCGGCAAGAGTTTTGTCCGCAAGCTCAATCCCGACCGCGCCTACACCGCGCCCGCCGGTGGCACGCTGACCGTGCCCGGCCGCTCGCTGATGCTGGTCAGGAATGTCGGCCACCTGATGACCAGCCCGGCGATCCTCGACCGCGACGGCAATGAGGTTCCGGAAGGCATCATGGATGCGGCGATGACGGCGCTGATCGCGCTGCACGATGTCGGGCCGAACGGCCGCCGCGCCAATTCCCGTGCCGGCTCGATGTATGTCGTGAAACCCAAGATGCATGGGCCCGACGAAGTCGCCTTCGCCGTCGAGATCTTCGACCGCGTCGAAGCGCTGCTCGGCATGGCGAAAAATACCATCAAGATGGGCATCATGGACGAGGAGCGGCGCACCACCGTCAACCTCAAGGAGGCAATCCGCGCCGCAAAGGAGCGCGTCGTGTTCATCAACACCGGCTTTCTCGACCGCACCGGCGACGAGATCCACACCTCGATGGAAGCCGGCCCGATGATCCGCAAGGGCGACATGAAGCAGGCCGCCTGGATTTCCGCCTACGAGGCGTGGAATGTCGACATCGGGCTGGAATGCGGCTTGGCCGGCCACGCCCAGATCGGCAAGGGCATGTGGGCGATGCCGGATCTGATGGCTGCGATGCTGGTCGAGAAGATCGCCCACCCCAAGGCCGGCGCCAACACTGCCTGGGTGCCGTCGCCGACGGCGGCGACGCTGCATGCCACGCACTATCACAAGGTCGATGTTCACGCCGTGCAGGCGGCGCTGAAGAACCGGCCCAAGGCCAGGCTCGACGACATCCTGTCGGTGCCCGTCGCGGTGCGGCCGAACTGGTCGCCGGATGATATCCAGAAGGAACTCGACAACAACGCGCAGGGCATTCTTGGCTATGTCGTGCGCTGGATCGACCAGGGCGTCGGTTGCTCGAAAGTGCCTGACATCAACGATGTCGGCCTGATGGAAGACCGCGCCACGCTGCGCATCTCCTCGCAGCACATCGCCAACTGGCTGCACCACGGCGTGTGCAGCGAGGACCAGGTGATGGCGACGATGAAGCGCATGGCTGACATCGTCGACCGCCAGAACGCGGGCGACCCACTCTACCAGCCCATGGCGACCAATTTCGCCAAGTCGATCGCCTTCCAGGCCGCTTGTGACCTGGTCTTCAAGGGCCGCGTCCAGCCCAATGGCTACACCGAGCCGGTGCTGCACGCGCGGCGGCTGGAACTGAAGGCGCAGCAAGCCTGAGGCAACGGATCGGTTTTGTCGTATTTCGCTCGACGGTGGTGAAATCGCCAGCGGCGTTGAAGGCGCGTCCGCGACTGGTGCGGCGGATGCTATTTGCTTCCGGCCAGAGATAAGGCGTCAGGAAGCTGTATGGTCCAGGAGCCGGATGGTGGGATCGCGACGGTGTTCGGAGTTGACCCGATCGACGCCTTCCACCGTAATCGCGATCGTCCCGTTTTCCACTCTTGCTATCCAGCCCTTCGCTTTCAGATACCAGAGATGAAACTCGAGATGCTCTCGCGGACAGTCTGACAGGCGTTCGAGCTCCACATCCCCGATCCCGGGATTGCTGACGTCGTGCCGGCGCTTCGCGTAAAGCAGCGACAGCAGCCTGGCCTGGATCACGACATCCCGCTCGATGCCTTTGCTGTTGCTGGCTTCCTCGGTCAATTCGCGGCGAAGGCCGGCATGGTCCCTATACGCGATGTCGTATTGAGCGCGTTTGACCGGATCCTTGAGCGTGTTGTGGGCTTCCACGATTTCACTGAAGCGGGCTTCATCGCCGGTTTCGCGATTGTCGGGATGATAGCGCATCGCAAAATAGCGAAATATGCGCTCCAGCGTTTCCGAGTTGGCGTTCGGGCTGACTTCCAAAACTTCGTAGTAGTCAACGAACATAGCGGGCTCCCCGACCGCAATCATATTCACATTATCTAAATAAGGAATTCCCAATGCGGAGACCAAGACTTTGGTCCGATGCGATGACGTCCACGCCCCCGAAGACGGAGAAACGGCCGGCGCCCGGTCGGTGGGGGCCGTTGGGTGGTGAGGACGTCGACCAAGCGGACAATCAGGTCCGCCGCAGTGCGGAGATGGCCGATTCGTCGGATGACGGTTATGGCGTGATTGCGGAAGGTGGCGTGGCAGAGTCGGCTTGTCGGGCGGCGAGTGACCTACGCCGCCTGCGCCACCCGCTCCGAGCTCATGCGGTAGGAAATCGCTTCGGCCAGATGGATGCGGCCGACGGTTTCGCTGGCGTCGAGATCGGCGAGTGTCCGCGCCACCTTCAGCACCCGGTGATAGGCGCGCGCCGAAAAGGCGAGCTTTTCGCTGGCGTCCTTGAGCAGCGACAGGCCGGCGGCGTCAGGCATGGCGATCTCCTCGATGACCGAGGGCGCGCAATGCGCGTTGGTGGTGGCGCGGGTGGCGCCGAGCCGCTCGAAGCGCTCGCGCTGGATGGTGCGGGCGCGTGCCACGCGCATCGCCACATCGGCACTTTTCTCCGCCCGGTCGGGCCGGATCAGGTCGCTGGCCGAGACCGCCGGCACTTCGATCCTGAGATCGATGCGGTCGAGCAGCGGGCCCGAAATGCGCGCCTGATAGTCGGTGCGGCAGCGCTCGCCGCGCAGGCAGCGATAACCCGGCTCGCCGGCCATGCCGCAGCGGCACGGGTTCATCGCCGCCACCAGCTGGATACGCGCTGGATAGGTGACGCGATGGTTGGCCCGCGCGATCATGCAGTCGCCGGTCTCCAGCGGCTGGCGCAGCGCATCGAGCGTCTGCGGCGTGAACTCGGGAAACTCGTCGAGGAACAGCACGCCGTGATGGGCCAGCGACACCTCGCCCGGCCGCGCGCGAATGCCGCCGCCGACCATCGCCGCCATCGAGGCCGAGTGGTGCGGCGCGCGGAACGGCCGCCGGTCGGTCAATTTGCCTTCGCCGAGCTCTCCCGCCACCGACGCGATCATCGAGACTTCGAGCAATTCCTTCGGCGCCAGCGGCGGCAGGATCGACGGCAGCCGCTGCGCCAGCATCGATTTGCCCGAGCCCGGCGGCCCGATCATCAGAAGATCGTGCCACATTCTCCAGCATGGGGCTCGAATGGGTTGCGAACCCGGGAGAGAGGGTGCGCCGTTGGTGGCGTATGCGGCCTACTTTCCACTGCTGGAGGCCCTGACGGTTGACCCCATCGGCCATATGGAACACACTGCCGGCCTCGAAACGGGGCAGCGAAATGGGTGGTCCCGGGACGGAATCAGCCATCATCGATCGGATTTACGAGGCGGCTTTCCTGCCGGACGAATGGCCGAAGGCCTTGGGCGCGATCAGCGCCCTGTCCGGCTCGGCCGCCGGCACCATCTTCCTCTTCGGCGACGACATGCCGGTGCGTGGTCGTAGCGAGGAGATCGTGCGACCGCTGTTCGACGAGTTCGTCGCCAGCGATGCGTGGAAGGTCTCCGACTCGGTGCAGCGCACATACACGCTCAGGCCGTCTGAATTCATCGTCGTCGACGATCTGATGAGCGCCGAGGAGATCGAGCGCGATCCGGTGCGCCGCAAGCTCAGGGCCTTTGGCATCGGCCGGCATATCTGCGCGGTCGTGCCGATGCCGACGGGCGAGCTGGTCACCTTTGTGTTCCAGCGCTGGCTGAAGGACGGCGCCTGCGACCCGGCCTCGCTCGCCCTGCTGAACTCGTTTCGCCCGCACCTTGCCCGCGCCGGCCTCATCGCCGCGCGGCTCGGCCTGGAAAGGGCGCACGAAGCCGTTGCCGCGCTCGAGGCCATCGGCCTTCCCGCCGCGATCATGACCGGGGCCGGCCGCGTGCTGGCGGCCAACCGGTTTCTGGAGGCGATGTCGGACATCTTCCTGTCCGCCTCGCATGGCGGCCTGGCCATCGCCCATGCGCCCGCCAATGCGCTTCTGCAGGAGGCTATCACGGGGAACCGGGCCGATGCCGTCGTGCGCTCGTTCCCGGTGCCGGCAAGCCAGGGGCAGCGGGCCATGGTCGTCCATGTGCTGCCGCTGCGCCGCACGGCACGCGACCTGTTTTCCGGCGCGGAGCTGCTTGTCGCCGCGACGGTGCCGTCGCCCGGCGCTTTTGTCCCGTCCGCCGGCATCCTGATGGGCCTGTTCGACCTGACGCCAGCCGAGGCGCGGCTGGCGACGAACCTGAACGCGGGCCAATCGCTCGGGGTTGCGGCGGCGGCGAGCGGGATCACGGTCAAGTCGGCCCGCACCTATCTCGAGCGCATCTTCCGCAAGACCGGCACACATCAGCAAAGCGAGCTCGTCGCGCTGCTCAAGACCGTCCACCCGTTCCCTGCTCATTGAAGACCTTCGACCAGGGCCGAATGCTGTTGCAGCGTACAACTGGCGGGCGAGCACCGGCAACGCGCGCGGCATGTGGCAACGCTGCAACAGAAGGGGCCGGATCGTACGCATTGGCCGGCGAAATCCGACCGATAGTCGTCATGTGACGACTGTTCATCCCCCCGCATCCCCCGACATTCTTTCCGCGAAGCCGATCGAATCGGCGGAGGGGTTGCATGGTGGACCGTCTGTTCAGGCTCGCGGCGTTGGCCGCGATGGTGTCGTTGGCGCTGGTGGGGGCGGCGGCGGCGCAATCGGTCTGTGTCGCGGTTAGCGGGGCTCCACCGAGCCCGAGCGGGACTGCACTAGGTGCAGACTCGCTCGCCTGCGGGGTGGGCGCTGTGGCCAGAGGCGGCGGAACATCGATCGGCACTGGTACGGGAAACTTTTCGGGTGTGGGCAATGAAAATAATGTAGCCGTCGGCAACGGTGCTGGCGTCAGCGTGTACGGCAGCGGCAATGCCGCCTTCGGTTACTTGGCGGGCAACGCCGTAGCCGGGGGCAGCGACGGAGCGGGCGGCCTCCGCGATGGAAACGATAACATCGCCATCGGAAACCAAGCAGGCTCCATCGTGACTGGCAGCAACAACATCGCTAGCGGCCTCCGGGCCGGGCGGGAGGTGACTGGTAGTAACAACATCGCTACCGGCTTTCAGGCCGGGGGGGACGTATCGGGCCATCAGAACATCGCCAGCGGCAGCAATGCCGGGGGGGCCGTAAGGGGCGATTATAACATCGCCAGCGGCAACAACGCCGGCGCATTCGTGACGGGCAACAACAACATCGCCAGCGGCGCCTTCGCCGGCGACACTGTGATTGGCGACTACAACGTCGCCATTGGCGACTCCTCCGGCCTATATGTGACGGGGAGCAACAACATCGCGTTCGGCCGGAATGCCGGCGGCGGAATTTCCGGCGCGCCCCTGACGATGAACGATTCGATCTCGATCGGCTCCGACAGCGCGGCGGGTTTCGACAATTCGGTGGCCATCGGCGCCGGCGTGAAGACCACGCGGGCCGGCCAGGTGGCGATCGGCGCCGGCGCCGCCACCTACACATTCGCCGGCGTCAACAGCGCCGCCAGCAAGGCTGCGCAGAGCGGCCCGACCTACCTGCTCACCAGCGATGGCGCCGGCAATCTCGCCACATCGGGCATCGACATCGGTCAGATCGCCGGGCTGGACAACCGTGTCAGCACGCTCGAAAATGGTTTTAGCGACCTCAACGGCCGCATCGATAAGGCCTTTGAGGGCACTGCCATGGCGCTCGCCATGGCCGGCGGCAGCCTGCCGGCCGATAAGAATTTCGCCGTCTCGATCAATTGGGGCACGTTCGAGGGCCAGAATGCCTTTGCCGGCACCGCCCATGCCCGGCTCACCGATAACCTCTTCATCAATGGCGGCGTCGGCGCCAGCGATCACACGGTTGGCGGCCGCGCTGGCCTGATGCTGGCGTGGTAGGCGGCCGATGTGCATTCAGGAGTTTCGCCGGCAAACCGGGCGAAAGGCCGTTATTTGACGGCATTGTGCCGTCCGTTCGCCGACAACCGTCGGGGCGCCGCGGCTCGGATCGATTCCAGGGAAAGGGCAACATCATGGAACGTTTGATCGGGCTGACGATGGTGACCGCCACGATCACGCTGGCCCTGGCGGCGGCGGCGGCGGCGCAGGCGGTCTGCGGCGTCGCCGCGACGGATGCGGGCCCGTTTACCAGCGGCGGCGGCGCGACGGCGACGGGCGCCGGCTCGCTCGCTTGCGGTCCCCGAGCTGTAGCCGTCAACGGAGGAACTTCGATCGGCGAGGGCGCGGGGGGCAGCAGTCAAGCAGACAACCGGGACAACGCCGCCATTGGCGGGGGCGCTGGCATATTCGTGGACGGCGACAGCAACACCGCCAGCGGTACTTTCTCCGGCCAGTTCGTGACCGGCAGCAACAACACCGCTAGTGGCGCAAGCGCAGGCAACAACGTAACCGGCGACAGGAACACCGCCACCGGTTTTACCGCCGGCAGCGGCGTGAAAGGTCAAAACAACACTGCCAACGGCGTCAACGCAGGCACAGATGCGACCGGCGACGGAAACGCTGCTGTTGGCGCCGGCGCCGGCGCCACCGTGACCGGTGACAACAACACCGCAAGCGGCAACTTTGCTGGCCGCGGCGTAGAAGGTGACAACAACATCGCCAACGGTGCCTCCGCCGGCAATATCGTAGAGGGCGACAACAATGTCGCCAGCGGCACCCGTGCAGGTCAATTTCTGGCCGGCAACGACAACATTGCCATCGGCCAGAATGCCGGCAGCGGGACTTTGGGCAACATCCTAACGGTCAACAATTCGATCGCCCTGGGCGCCGGCAGCCTCGCCGGCCAGGACAATGCCGTCGCCATCGGCGCCGGTGTCACCACCACGCGGGCCGGCCAGGTGGCGATCGGCGACGGCGCCGCCACCTACACATTCGCCGGCGTCAACAGCGCCGCCAGCAAGGCTGCCCAGAGCGGCCCGACCTACCTGCTCACCAGCGACGGCGCCGGCAATCTCGCCACATCGAGCGTCGACCTCGCCGGGCTCGAAGCCGGGCTCGGAGGCTTGACCGGTGAATTGGCGCAAACCCGCACCGAGGCCCGTCAGGGCATCGCCGCGGCCATCGCCATGACGACGGCGCCGAACGCCGTCTCGCCCTTGAAGTAGCCGAGATT